>JAEUQF010000201.1 GCA_016789745.1 Bryobacterales bacterium | reverse complement strand
TGAGGATAGCGGGTTGGGCGCGGTGGCGGTATCGCGTTACTTGCGGAATCGTACGCGGTTTTCCTGCACGATCCAGAGTTCGCCGGCCGGGCTTCGGTGAGGCAGGACGTTGAGGAGCTTGCGAACGTAATCCACGACTGTAGGAATGTCTTGGGTTTTCGGGCGAAGGACGATAATGCCGGCGGCCCCTCGGTATAGGTGCCCCTCACGGTTTGTCAGAAGGACCTCCCTCCTTCGGCAGGTTGAAAATCCTGTTGTGCCCTCTCGCCTTCAGTTCCGCATCAACATCGCTTCGTAAATCTGATGGTACGTGGGGCGACGTCTGCGACAAGTCATCCAATTCTTTCTTAACGGTTTCTAGTTCAAGTCTGAGCCCACCTTCCGCAGTCGGCGGGAACGTCGCAAGAAGTTCGAGGGCGCGCCGAACAGCCCCATATCGAGCGCCTGCGGTCTTGTGTTTCTCAGCCCGCGCCTCAAGCTGTAGAAACGTTTGCAGGCTCGACAATGCCGCCGCTGCAATGCTAATCAGTCCGAGCGTGATCTTCATCTCGGTGGAACTGATCTTGTCAACTGAACTGAACACCGCAGTGCCAACGACGCAGGAGAAGAGAATCGTTGGCATTCCGAGAAGATAGTGCAGTCGGTGGTATCGTGTAGCGCACAAATAGTGAACTCGCTGGCTCTCGCGGGCGCGCCGAAACCAGTCCCTCAGCAGTACGTCCTGAGACGATTCCATGTCAGTACCTCATTGATCTCAAAGTTGGTCTCATCCAAAGATCAGCCTACGCCGCCCCGTGGCAATGGTCCAGGCGGGCTATGCCTGCCACGCGCCTACCCCGCCGCAACTCCGCCTGAAACCGAGCCCGCTCCTTCGCGATCTCCGATTCGGTCGCCTCCGGATTCTCAGCGCGCCAGGCGCGAAGCCGAACGCCAGCCAGGATCGCGAGCTTGCCCTCGGGGCTCATGCTCCGCTTCTTCGTCTTCTTCGCCGGCTTGCTGACGGGTTTCGGCTCCAGTTCGGCCGTGGTGTCGTCCTCGCCCTCAGCGGCGCGCAGCCACTGCGGCGGACGGCCGCGGCGCTTCCCGGCGCCGGTGCCGAAACGCTCCAGCGCAATGATCGCTTCATCCAGTTGCGCACGCTTGGCGCGGAGTCCGTCGAGACAGTCGGAAATGCAGCGCATTCGGTCTATTATCTGCCCCCCACACTGGCTTTTCAATAACAGGCGATGTAGATCCATGTAGATCCCTCAACAGAAAGGTGCTCATCATAGTGTTTGGTTCTGCGAGATGCGCAGGGGCGCAGTTGTGAGTTGAGAAACGATGACCGGCCTCTTAAGAACGCTCAGCGCGCGCCAAGCGGGCGGTCGTGGCGCGGGAAACGAAGCGGAGGAGCTTGCTACAAGGGACCTTGAAGGGAACACGCAGCATGATCCCAATGGCGTCGTCGCTCGTGTAAGATATCACGGACATATGAATCCAGCTGATCTCGTTATTTTCTTGACAAGGTACGTTGCTGAGGCTGTAGACTGGCTCGCTCACGCGCCGTGGAAGGAGATCGCGGCTTTCTTCGGAGTGTGGACAACTGTCCTAAAGATTCTTCCACCAGTCCGTGTCAGGTGGAAAGCTTGGCGGGATCGGACGACTCTCTCGAACCACCTCGGGACGGAGTTGTATGACCTGGAAGAATTGCGCCGCGCGACGACCCTATATGTCGAGCCTGACTTCCAAAGCATTGATCCGGCTGGCGGCGAGGACTTCCGAAGCGTCGTCTGCGCAAGAGAGAACCTTTTTCGTAGCCTTGATCGCATGATTCAAGAACCAAACGACTTCAAGTTCGTATTTGTACTGGCAGACTCGGGGATGGGCAAGACGTCGCTTCTCCTAAATTATTATGCGTACTTCCTGCGATACCAGGCGAGCAAGTCCCCCCTGCAACTGCGACTGCTGCCACTAAACATACCGGAGGTCACCAAGCGAATCCGCGACATCCCGCAAGCAAGCCGAACGACGACTGTCCTACTCTTGGACGCGTTTGACGAAGATCGCGACGCGATTCAGGACTACCGCTCCAGGATTGAAGAGATAACTCAGTCCACCGCGTTCTTTCGCACGGTAGTGATCACGTGTCGGTCGCAGTTCTTCGCCAAGGACGAGGAGATACCCCTAGAAACCGGACAGATGAGGATCGGAGTGATCCATGCCAACCAGCCTAGAGCGATACGCTTCCACAAGCTCTACATCTCGCCATTCACTGAGCAGCAGGTCCATGCCTACATCAACAGATGCTTCCCATTCTATCAGCGAAACCACCGGAGACAAGCCCAGGAGATAATGCGCAAGATCCCAGATCTGCTTGCGCGGCCTATGATCCTGGCCCACATCCCAGATCTCGTGATGTCGAACCTCCCTTTCAAGTACTCCTTCGAAGTCTACGAGCAGATGATAAATGCTTGGATTGAACGAGAGACGGGGTTCGCTGATAAGCAGCAACTCCGCAGGTTTTCAGAGCTGCTGGCGGTTGATATGTTCACGAAGCGATCGGAAAGGCTGCAGGAACGCGTACCAAGTGGAGAACTGCGCCTGATTGCTCAATCGTTCGGTATTAAGCTTGAGGAGTGGCAATTGCGGGGCCGTTCACTTCTCAACCGGGACGCGTTTGGAAATTATAAGTTTGCTCACCGATCCTTTATGGAGTATTTTGTGGCCTTGTCTGTATTCAACAAGGGTCTTACGTGCTCGGAGCCTTGGACCGATTTAATGAAGGTGTTCTTCATGGAGATGGTGTCCGCCCATCCAGGAGAGAACCGCAGCATGTGGTGCGCTGATCTGAGCGGTATCGTGCTCCGCAACGTGACTTTGACAGGTATCGACTTCAGTGGAGCAAACTTGGCGAAGAGTGATCTAAGGTCAGCCAATCTGACGGGATGCGCCCTTCGCGGAACGAACTTACAATATGCCAATCTGTTGGGCGCCGACCTAAGGGACGCAGACATGAGTGGAGCGGATCTATCCGGGGCTTCGATGCGGGGCACTAAACTTCGCGGTGCTCAGCTTGCAGGGGTGATAATGACCCCGGTCGATCTCGATGAGTTCGACCTGACTGGGGCCGACTTGCGAGGCTTCGACTTCCGCCAGAATCCGCCGGCCGATGCATTCGGAACCGCCGCGCTGACTACGCTCGTGGCAGCCAAGCTAAGCGACGCAAAGTTATGCTCGCTAGACCTTTCAGGCTTTGACTTGATCAGTTGTAACTTAAGAGGAGCGGATCTATCCCAGGCAAACCTACGTTCGGCCGACCTGAGCCGGTCCAATCTCAGTAATGCGTCGTTGCATGGGACTGATTTGCGTGGTACGCGGTTGAGCGACTCACATGGCCTCACGCAACTTCAGATTGATGACGCAATTGGGGACGAAGGAACAACGCTCCCTCGGCATTTGAAGTATCCGAAGGATTGGAGGAAAGGCGTCCGGTGAAGATAGGCGGACTCGGCTCCGCCCTCACACAGGCGAGCATCTGCCGCCACGCCACGTGTTCGGCTTGGCCGCGCAGGTTGGCGTCGCACTGCGCGCTGACGTGGCCCGCGTTCTTCTGCAGCCGCTTGTACACCGGATCCACTTTCGCCGGCATGCGGAAGTAGACAGGACGGTCGCAGATCATCATGGACAAGCAGAGTCTCGTCGACCTGCCGCAAAGGAGTTAATCCTGTGCTAGCGTGACTCTCATGGCACTCCAGACGCTTTCTGACCAGCAACTTAAGGACTTTTCAGAGGAGCATCTCATGTACGAATTGTGGATGCTCCTGGAAACCCGGAATCAACTGAAACGGCCTGGCGCAGAGGTCGGTTTCTACAATAACTTGCTCGTTAACTCTTGGGGGCTCGCACTCCGAAACATCCTGGATTTCTTCTTCTGCAGCGCTCAGGATGACGACGTGGTCGCCCGGCATTATGTTCCAACGTGGCAAGTCCCGATGCCACCGAGCCTGCGGGAGGCCAAATCGAGAACGAACAAAGAGCTCGCGCACCTCACCACCAAGCGAATCGCCGGCACTCCGGACCATAAGGCGTGGGATGTCGACGCGATCAGCGACGAGCTCCGCCTGACTGTTCGAGAGTTCCTACGACAGGCCGATCCCGGTAGGCTTCACCCAGATGTCGCGAGTCTGTTTGCACGAATCTGAAGCGCGCTGCAGGAGTTGGACGGCTTCCTCCGGTTCGGCCTGACGCATCCAATCACATCACTGCACGCCCTCGGGCGGTCCGGTCTGGTTGAGCTGCTGGAAGCGCTCAGCATAGTGATCGGCAACCCGTTCGGCGGTTTCGCGTTCCACAAATACCCGCTTCACCAGGAACGCGACCGGGAACTGCTGGGCGTCGAGACACTGCGCTTCAGCAAGCAGGCGCATCGCTTCGGCGCGAAGCTCGTCGGGTGCGTATTCCTAGCGATTCCGATCAGCGTTCCGATCTGATGCCGATCGCGATTCCTAATTCATGCCGATCACGATTCCTAGGTGCTGGCGATCAGCATTCCTAACATTCCTAACCCATGCCGATCAGTTATGGCGGGGGTTAGGGGCGCGTCGTGAAACCGGCTTCGCAATGGCGAGCGGCTTTATGGCTACGCGGAGGCGGCATTGGCCGCAGGATGCGAACGAGTTGATAGCACTCTGCACAAATCCAGTTCTTGTGCAGTTGTGGCGACGATGGCAGGATCGGTTCGAGAAGCAGATGACCGCAACGTAAGTGATTCAGCGGCGAATTCTGGCGAGTATTAATTGCTTGTCCGGGATGCACATTCTCGAGGAGGGCGGAGAGGAACGGGGCGATGGGTTCGCTGCCCGTGCCAACGCCGCGGAAGCGATGGAGGATGACGGGGAGCAGTTCCTGGAGGGTGACGACGTCGTGATTGGCGAGTCCCTCTTGCACGGCTTGGATGAGGCCGGGCCAGGGTTTGGCGATCCAGTCCTGTAGGGGCATGGGGAATACGCTCCTCATCTTTACCCGGAATGTCGGGGCGGGCGGCATAGCGTGGGGAGCATGCGTGGAGGAACGCGTTGCTGCAAGATACGGTGACGGTCCGCATGACAGAAGCTGAGTTGGCCCGTGCCCCCCACGCCGTGGTGGCCGGTGTCCCAGGAGGGCGTTGCGGTAATCCGGGACCGGGGCCATCGCACGGGAACGCAACTCGACGGTGACATTCGATTCGGCGTTCGGGGAGGAGTTGGAGGCGGTCATTGCGAGCCACAGCAGCAGCCATGAAATCCGCCATCGTGGGAGTAGTCCCAAGACCCGCGCAGTGATCACGGCTGCGCAATAGCAGCGCCGTCGTGCATGTTAGGATTGGTGGTTGTTAAGCCACTCGAAGGCGCAGCGCGAGACGAGCGGGGCGCAGACTTGGGGGCGGGCAACCCAGGAGTTGATACCCGGGGTGCAGAGACGATGACGATAACACTGGAAGTTCCGGAAAAACTGGCCGCCCGCCTGGGCAACCGAGCCACCACTTTGTCGCGGGAAGCTCTGGGGGTGGCCGCGCTTCGGGAGGGTTTGTGGACCGAGGCGCAGTTGGGTAGATTTCTCTGTTTGTCGCGCCTGGAGTTGGATCAGTTTCTTAAAGACCATGGCGTAGAGATCCGGTATGCCCGGGCCGACCTGGAGCGCGAGCGAGCGCTTCTTGATAAGTACCTGAAGGCCTGATGCTTGTTGTCGCCGACACAAGCCCATTGAACTATCTGGTCTGGATCGCTCAGGCGGATCTGCTGCCGCAGCTCTATGAGAGGGTATTGCTACCTTCCGCGGTTCATCGGGAGTTGCTGGATAGCAGGGCGCCGGCCGTCACACGGCATTGGGCAAATCATCTGCCCGGTTGGGCGGAGGTTGTTGAGCCTGCCCCCCAGTTCTTGGGGGATGCCGCGTGGATGGATCTTGGCGCCGGAGAACGGGCCGCGTTGGCCGTAGCAGCGGCCCGGCAGCCGATCTTTCTCCTCGTCGACGAGTATGCCGCGCGGAGGGTAGCGCAAGAGCGCGGGTTTCTGGTGACAGGTACTTTGGGCGTGCTCGATTTGGCGGCACGGCGCAATTCCGTGTGCTTCGCCGACGCGATTGCCAAACTGAAAGACACCTCATTCCGTTATCCGAAGAGTCTCGTGGATGAACTGTTGGCCGAACACGCCAAAGCGGGGGGCGAGCCGGAAGAGATACTCGGGGGACACCTTGTGGCGGCTGCTTCCGACGCGGTGGAGATAGCCACCGGGGCTTTGGTGGACGAAGAGGCTGCGTGGGTTCGGGCGGCCTGACACGGTCGCACGCGATGTTGCGAGCGACTGTCGGGATGTCATTGACGTGATGGCCGGGGACGCCCAGAACCTCACGGGTCTTGGCGTCGCGTACGAGGACGCAGACGCGGGCTCCCGTGGGTTGGCGAGGCTAGCCATTCCTCGGCGAGATAGTAGTGGTCTGGAGCACTGACGCGGCAACTGCGGACTTCCTTGCGTTCGAAGGAGGGGCCGCAGCAAACGTCCGGCGTCTGGTTCGATAACCTCAGCCTGCGCTTGCCCCCTCGGGTGAGACAAACAGTTAAGACACAGTTTGCCATTTGATGATAATCCGTGGCGCCCGCGATCGCCAGGATTTTATGCTGGAAATGCCGGTGAAGCGGAGGCGGGCAATGGTGGCGACCAACCCGTCAAGGAATAGCCGGTCAGAACTCATCGACAACGATGGGAAAGGCGTGCCCCTCCCGTCGCGTCTTATCGCTCGGCCCGGACCCGACCAACGGGAGGCGGTGCGCCAACCCGAGCGGATAACAGCACCATCGGACCGATAGATTCTGTCATGCCTGAGAAAACGCATTCTGAGGGCCCTCGATTTTTCCTGTCATCGGAGCTAACCGTTCAAACTCGGCCGGAGGGCGGTAGCCCAGCGCCGAGTGCAATCGCTTTTGGTTGTAGATCTTGTTCAGGAACCGCCCAATTTCCTTCCGGGCGTTTGTCCCACGGATTGGCCTCGCCCGACATGCTGGGTTCAATATTGTGTTCCTTCAGCAGGTCGATGTAGTCATTGCTGGCGTACTGGGAGCCGCGATCGGAGTGATGGACCAAGCCCGGCGCCACCTTTCGCTTCGATACAGCCATCCGCAGGGCCGCCAACGTCAGGTCGTCTTCGACTGTCCGGTCCAGCGCCCAGCCAATCACCCGGCGTGAGTAGGCATCCAGAACCACCGCCAGGTAGATGAACTCTTTCTCCAGCCGGATGTACGTGATGTCGGCAACCCACAGCTGGTTGATGGCGGTCAGGACCATGTCCTTTGCGAGATTCGGATAGATACGCCGCCGGTGGTTCGAGTCGGTGGTCACCACGAATTTCCGCTTCCGGACGCAGAGCAGGTTATCCTCTCGCATCAGCCGGTAGACCCGTTTGGGATTCACCTGCCAACCTTGGCGCCGAAGCTCGGCCGTAATGCGCGGTCTGCCATAGGCTGGCCACTGCAACGCGATTCGCTGTATGGCATCGCGCAGATCCAGGTCGGCTACATCGCGCTGTTCGCTGGCACTGGCGTCAGCCTTTGTGAACCGGTAGAAGCCGGGCCGGCTGACCCGGCCCAACTCCACCATCCGTTCCATCGTTAGCCCCCGGTTGGCACTCACTTCTTCTTCGACCTTCCGGTAGACCGCGGATTTCCAGTCAAAGCCTGCAGCATCCGCTGCTCGTCGATGCGCTGCAAGCACCCCTTCAAAAAATCGATCTCCAGGACCTGTTGACCGACTTTGCGCTCCAGCTCCGCAATGCGGCCTTCCGACCAACGTGGTTTGCCATTACCGGGAAAGACGTTGCCTGGACCTTGCCGGAACTCCCGCCGCCAGCGGTGCAGCACGTTGGGCTTGACCTCCAACGCACGTGCCACCTCCCCTATCGATACGCCCTGTTCCAGCCGCTGGATCGCGGCCATCTTGAACTCTTTGCCGAACTGCCTACGTACCAGTCCCATTACTCAATTCTCCATTCGCTGAGATTTGAGTCTTAACCGTTTGTCTCACTTTTGGGGGCAAGTCCAGTTGGCAACCGACGTTTACCGAGCGTGCTGCCCATCTACCCAAACTGCCAGTGACGCGTAAACCGCTTCTGGCATGAGGCCGCAGTACCGTACCGGCGTTGGGAAGTACAAATTAAACGAAGTTAGGAACTCGTTAGACGTGGAGGTGCGCGATGCCGCCGATCCGCCGCTCTTCCCGAACCAGGAGGTGTTCCCCCTCCTGGCCCCCCCGACTCGCCGTCGGGCAGGGGAACAGGTGTTTATTGCCCTTCGGGACGCTCCCGCCGGTCGCTCAAACACGCCTGTTCCCCAGGCCCCCAGTCTGATCGGGGACGCCGTCAAGGCCATGCGCTTCGCGGTGCGCATTCGCGCAACCTTGACCGCTATGACCACAGTCGAAGGCCGTGCTGTCATCGCACCTCGCCTTCCACAACCCAGACGGAAGGCGTATGCTCTTTTCAGGTGCGAATGCTTCCAACGGGCGGAGTCAGTGGATAGAACGAAACTGCCAAGTTCGATATGATCGAATGGACCTGTGACAACGTCGACTACGCCACCTGCTGATTCCAGAGGCGGTGGATCCGCAACCCAAGCCGGAACAACCTATCAAAACCGTTTCGCTGCCTGGACGGCGGTGCACATCCTCGCGGAACAAGATGCCTCTGCGCCGTGGAATCTGCCGGTAAGCGTTACGCTTGAGACTCTTCAGGCAGAAGCTCATTCAGCGATAGACGACTTGGTCGTGGGTACGTCGGCCGGAGGACGGATAGCAAGCCAAGCAAAGCATGCTGCTTTGTCGCTTAGTACGGCGGAGGACTCGGATCTCGCAAAGACTATTGAGCAGTTCGTGTCCGAATATGCCTCGAACTCGAAGGCAGATCCGTCGAAGGACCGATATGTTTTGGTAACAACATCGCGATCCTCAGCTCCGATCAAAACTCATCTTGTCGCATTCTTGACCAGGATGCGTACCTCGCCTAACCCAACCGCTGAGTGGACGACTGGAAATCAACAAGAGCAACACGCAGCTACAGTCTTACGAGATCATGTTGTGCGTAAGTGGATCAATGTCTATCAAAAGCCGCCAGATGACAGCGACATCCAGGCACTTTTACGTTTGGTCTACGTTCAGATTCTCGATGTTGACCAAGGCGAGCACGATGAAGTTGATGCTAAGAATTTGCTCAGACAACGAATACTGCGTGACCCAATTGGGGCGGACGGCGCGTGGGCCACCCTAATCGCTGAGATGGGTGATTTTGCGGCTCGCCATCAGCGCGCCGATCGCAACGCAATCCAGGATGTTCTCATCAAGGCCGGATTTGATCTCCAAGCTCCACGCAGCTATCGGAGCGACGTCAAAAGACTGAAGGAGATCAGCGACACAACTTTTTCGACATTGGAACAATTTTCTCAGGTGAGAATTGGCACCTCTACCGTCCGAGTTCAACGATCGGTCGTCGACGACATCCGCAAGGAAGCCCGCGACGGCAACCTGCTCATCCTGGGAGTTCCCGGTGCTGGCAAATCGGGAGCTCTATTTGATTTTGCCGAAGGTCTGCGAAGTTCAGCCGCGGATCTCTTTTTGGTAGCAGTTGATCAGCTTGAAGCTCCGAGCCTTGGAATGCTCCGAGTGGAACTGGGAGTTGACCACGACCTCGTGGAGGTTCTGAGGAATTGGCCGGGCACGGAACCTGGTTACCTGATCATTGATGCTTTGGACGCAGCTCGAACAAACGCTGCAATTCGTACTCTCGCGCTTCTTATCGAACAGGTAATTGGATTGCGGTCTCGATGGCGCGTCGTCGCTACGGTTCGCAAGTATGATCTCCGGTACAATGTCTCACTGCGTAAACTCTTCCAAGGAATGCCAAACAGCGCATTTCGGGACAACGAGTTTCACGCTACGCGACACGTGAGCGTTTCAACGTTGTCAGCAGATGAACTCACGCAGGTTCACGCCCAGTCCATAGAGCTTGGTGAACTGATAACAAATGCACCAGCACCGCTCCAGGATTTGTTGAGCGTACCTTTCAACCTACGATTGCTCGCAGAATTGCTGACTGTTGGCTTAACGGCATCAGAGTTGCGCCCGGTTGAAACGCAAGTTGAACTGCTTGATCGATATTGGCAAGAAAGGATTCTAGGACACGATTCAGACGGCGATAGTCGTGAAGTGGTCCTTCGTCGAACCATTCATTCGATGGTCCAACAGCGCTCTCTTCGATGCCAAAGGAGTGCAGCCACTAGTAACGATTCGTCCTCCGGGCAATTCCTGCTTCAGCTTCTCCGCACCCACGTGCTGGCGGAGTGGGATACGCAAACAGGAACAACGCGCCGAGACTTTCTGACATTCCCACATCACCTGCTTTTCGACTATGCCGTAGCTCGCCTCTATTTCTCTCCTGAGCAAGAGGAGATGATCGCCGGCCTCAGTGGAGAGCCAGATCTCTTTATAGCGATTCGCCCGAGCATAGAGCTCTACTACCAGAGGTTGTGGCGGGAAGATCGTACCGACTTTTGGCAGCTTACTTTTCGCTCGCTCGCAGCGAATATTCCGGAAGTTGGCAAGTTGATTGGGCCAAGCGTATTCGCACTGCGCGCGACTGATTTGAACGACACTCAGCCGGTTCTAGCTGCATTTAAGAACGCAGCGCAGCGCGATCTCGTCTTGGCATTGCTTCAGCACGTATTTGCGACACTCGCAACTCATGCGTCGTCGTCGGATGTAGCAACCAGCTCTCCATGGATTGCCTTTCTTGATGCGGTCAGTTCACCTCTCACCTTCGACATCGTCAATCCTACTCGACAGTACGCTTTGCTCCTTGCAAAGCAAATAGGCACGCTTGACGATCAGAGCAGGAAGCACTTCGGACACTTTTCCAGGCGCGCTCTCTCCTTTGCCCTTCGAGATGGGATTCCACTCCTCGCCGTCAATGCGATCGATTGGATCATGAAGACGATTGACACGGACCCAGTTCTATCTCTTGCTCTTTTGAGAGAATGCATATCAGCTGAGCATTTGCGGACCTGGGGATTCAAAATACTCCCTGCGCTCTCCAAGCATGCGGCAACACTCGTTGCGTTAGACCAAACGTTGGTTCGTGATCTCTACATCGCAGCTTTTTCGAATATCGACCGCGAAGAAGACACGACGACGATGGGGGACAGCCAAATTCTACCGCTGACCTCAAACCGGAGGCAGGACTACGGAATGGGGCTGTGGGAGCTTACGCGTCAGTTCTCGCGAGTCGCTACTGAAGCGCCTCACGTCGCATTGGAAATCCTCTTAGCTGTGATACCGGAGTACATCAAGAAGGAGCATCACCCATCAGCCACTCCAGTTCCCGTCGTGTTCGAAGATGTGCAATCTACATTGACCGACGACTATAGCTCCATTTGGGACACCGGCTCGGAGCATGACGATTTCCAAAAGCTTCTTGCTGCGTTTCAGAGGGCAGTCGAGGATATCTCTGACTTGAACGTCTTGCGAACACTCATTGCGCAGCTTGCGCTCGCACGGCCGTACGCAGCATTCTGGCGCCGATTTCTGCTAGCGGGTGTTAACAAACCTAAGACCGTTGGATACGCACTGCGCTCGCTGCTTCGCGATCACAATATCCTAATCGGCTACGATACGACGCGAAAAGCCGGCCAGCTCATTGGACTCATCTACCTTCAGCTCGACATTTCTGAACGGCACCACATCGAGTCCACCATAATGAGCATTCCCGATCGTGTTCCGGAGAACTCACCAGCGGCGGAGAACATCCGCGATCGACTCTTGGGTTGTATCGATATCGCTCTGCTTGTAACGCCTCAGGCAGTGGAACGACGATCCGCATTGGACCAGGAGGGTGGGCCGCCCGCCAACACTCCCGAGTTTCTAGCCACCTTTTAGTCCCTTCCGTACGGAACGGAGGAATTTCTATCGGAACAGGGCGTTTCACTGAGTGAACCATCTCACGCTGAACTTTTGGCGCTCATTGCACCGGTTTCTAGTTTCGTTTCGACCTTTCGGAATCAGACTCCTGACGATTCCGCAGTGGTTAGGGCGATTGCATCGATTCGCGAGCTAGCGGAACACCCGGAACTCGAGAACGTGCACCCGGAGTTGCTCAACCAGGCTCTTAATGACCTGGCTGAGGCCACAGAGGCGCTGCTGAAGAATGAGACTTATGCCCTGGCGGAAGCTGACTTGAAGATGCTTCGCCAAGTCGTAATCAAGGCATCGCAGGATCCGCATCCGTTTCCTAATGCAGAGCGCGACGAGGGTTTTCAAGAATCACCGTCTTGGGGAAAGCCAGCTGCGCGCATTGCGGCTTCTGAGGCACTGATGATACTCGCCTGGCGAGAGGCGACACCAATCGAATCAACGAAAGAGGCAATCGTCACGCTCAGTCGTGATGCCTGCGCGCCGGTGCGCTACCAAATAGCTGCCAACCTAAATCTTATTTTCAAGACCAATCGCGAGCTCATGTGGGAGCTGCTAGATGAAAGTGCCACGAGAGAGAACAACTACGGTGTACTCCAGGGCACTCTTGCCGTGCTGCAAAGGTGCGCTTGGGCGGATGTCCCGCGCGTGGCGGCCCTTGCGAAGCACGTCTTCTCGCGATCTCTAGAAAGTGGTCGCGGCGCAGACCGTGTCCGGGAACAGTGTGTGGATATCTTCATCGGGCTATCCCTCTGGCATGAAGAAGCGACGTGTACTGTTGTGATCAATCGCATGCTTTCCGCACCTAAAGATTATTCAAAGGATATTCGAAATGCTATTTTCGATCTCGGGAATAACCTCACCCACGAAAAGGAGGTGGTCCGCGATCGCGCCTTCAAGCTTCTACAACGAATTTTGACCGTGTCACTTGCTGGGATGCGGCAGGTCGAGGCGGAGCATCCAGCGCCCTATGGCACATGGCCTGAGAACGTCCGAACAGAATATGGAGAGTATGTACATAATGTCGATTCGGTCGCGCAGCGGCTCTATTTTTCATCCGGTGCATTTGGAAATCCCGACGCCGAATCAACTCCGGTGCCGTCGAGCTTTTACCTATCCGCTGCGCCGCTGCTCAAGGATCTCGCTTCGGTCGGACATGCCCACACAGCGCACTATGTGCTGCAAACAGTAGCGCACTTCGCATCGGAAGACCCTGTGGGCGTGTTGCTGCTTGTAGGCGACATCGTCCGTGCGAGCAGCGCATACGGCTACCAGTACGAGAGCATGGGTGAAGATGTAGTCATCTCGTTGATGGAACGTTATCTTTCAGAGTA
>JAEUQF010000109.1 GCA_016789745.1 Bryobacterales bacterium | reverse complement strand
GTTGACGGATCGGGATATGCCTCCTTTTCCAGTGTAGCCGGGCGATAATATAGGGGATCCCATGCGGTTGCTCTGGTTCTCGCTATTTCTGGGCGCACTCCCGGCCATGGCCCAGGAAGTGCCACTGCAGAAGCTGATGCTCGACCCCCAGGGCGGGGTGCAGCGGCTCTCGATCGATGTCCCCCGGCCACTGGCGATGAACGATCAGCTGGTGCTATGGTCGGCGTCGCAACGCATTGACGTAGCGATGCTTACCCCTGAGGGGAAACGCGTCACCGCGGAGAGCGCGCTGAAGGCGGGTGTCGATTGGGCCCCGGACGCCAAACTGGTCGATGCGCCCGACGGCGATGCGCCGATGAACCTTACGCTGCGGTTTGGCGAACTCGCCAGCCCTGGCGTCTACACCTTCGAGATCACCCCGAAAGATCTGAAGGGGCCGGCGGAAGTCACCCTTGCGCTCCGAAGCGGAATGCAGCCGATGGCGGCTCCCACCATCCTCCGCGGCCCGGTGAAAGCGGCACCCAAAGGAGAAATCACGTTTGAGGTGGAGACCGAAGAGGACGGCGCCGCGCTGGATATCCTGGTCACCGATGAAAACGCCCAGATCAGCGTCGTGCTGCCACAGGGTCTGATCATCACGCAGAAGAATGCAACCGGCGTGGGCACCCGCTGGCGCGTGACAGACAATCCCACCTCGCTTGACGCGCCGGGCGGCATGTTTACGATCTCCGGCTTCTTTCTGCCCGATCCCGGAATCCATCACGTCATCAACTTCCCCCGAGCCCCGCGTGGGTTATATAAGGTTCGCGTGGAATCGGAAAAAGGCACGGAGGTAAAGACGGCGTTCATCGCGACCGGCCGTCTGATGCAGGCCTCCTACGACATCATCGAGCGCGCCGGCCCCACCCGAAAGGCCGAGGTCCGCATGCAGATCCAGCCCATTCCCGGCCCGTTGCATGTCGGCGATAGTGTCCCGGTGGGTCTGGAGTTCGATGGCGAACCGGTGCGGCGACAGCTGCAATTTCAGGTACGCGCCGAATATCAGCCCAGCGACGGCTCGCCGGCGGTGCGGCGGATGCTGCCGATGCACTTCGGCTGGGGCATGGATCTGGTCTTCCGGTCGTACTTCCAACCGGAACGGGAGGGCACGCTGCAACTGATGGTGACGGCTTCGGGCGAAACCGTGGAGGGCAACCCGTTCCGGGTGGAAGCAAAGACGCAGCCGATCGCCGTGAAGCCGATGACGGCGCAGTTCCTTGGGTTATGGGAGCAGGCGGCCGATAGCAACGGCAACGCGCAACTGGATCGCCTGGACATCCACCACGAACTCCAGGTGGTACAGCCGGGCACCTATCGGGTCAGGTTCACCGTTACCGCTCCCAATAAAGCTTCCTTCCAGGCCGAGGGTATGGGAAGACTGATGCCCGGCCGGCAGCGGTTGACCGTGCCGCTATCGGCGGCCAAACTGCGCACTCTTGGCAGCGACGGCCCGTTCAAGGTCCATGACGTGGATTTTGAAGTGATGGAAGGAGATACCGTGGTGGACCGGGTGAGCACGCCGGGGATCCAGATGACCACCACTCCGTATCGACTGGCACAGTGGGAGAAATAGTCCGGATAGGGCGTCAAATCGGGGAAACCGAAACACCATTTGGCGCATCCGATAGTCGCATCGAATTCCGTGCCCGAAGAGGCGCCTTGACGCTCTCTATTGACGGAACTAGAATTGAGGTTAGTTTGAGGACGTCTGTCTAGTAGGTACCGTATGTTGTCCAAAGCGCTTACCGTTTTCAGTCTGGGGTCCGCATTGACGCTGGCCATGCCGGCGCAGGCGGCGGACAAGAAGAAACCGCAGGCTTCGGCCGACCGCGAGACGGTCGCCAAGCCGATGTCGGAAAAAGAGCGCAAGCGGCGCGAGGAGAAACTCCGTAAGGAGTTGGAAACTCCGTATCGCAAGTGGCTTAACGAGGACGTTACCTACATCATCACGGACGAGGAGCGGAAGGCGTTCCGCAACCTGAATACCGACGAGGAACGCGAGCAGTTCATCGAACAGTTCTGGCTGCGCCGTGACCCGACGCCGGATTCTCAGGAAAACGAGTTCAAGGAAGAGCATTACCGCCGTATCGCCTATGCGAATGAGCGGTTTGCCTCCGGTATCCCAGGCTGGAAGGCGGACCGCGGCCGCATCTACATCACCTTCGGCCCGCCTGACGAAATTGAAGATCACCCGTCCGGCGGCACCTACGAGCGCCCGTTCGAAGAAGGCGGCGGCACCACGTCGACATTCCCCTTCGCCAAGTGGCGCTACCGCTGGATTGAAGGCATAGGCTCGGACATCATCATCGAATTCGTCGACACCACCATGACCGGCGAATACCGCATGACGATGGATCCGTCGGAAAAAGACGCCCTGTTGATGGTACCGAACGCCGGTCTGACCCTGATGGAACAGATGGGCCTGGCCTCGAAGACGGACCGCTTCAGCCGCACCGATGGTACGCGCCTGGGCACGGGCACGCAGCCGCTGCCGGCCCGCATGAACCAGTTCGAACGTCTGCAACAGTACACGCTGTTGCAGAAGCCGCCCGCCGTGAAATTCAAGGATCTGGAGGCAGCCGTCTCCTCCACAATCCGGTACAACGTGCTGCCGATGAAGGTTCGGGCCGACTTCATGCGCCTGACCAGTTCCACCATTCTGACCAACCTCACCATCCAGCTGGATAAGAAGGATCTGCAGTATAAGCAGACCGATGGGGTTTCGAAGGGCGTGGTCAACGTGTACGCCCGGGTCACTTCCATGGCCCGCCGGGTGGTGAACGTGTTTGAAGACGTGGTAACGGTCGAGTTCCCCGCCGAACTGACCCAGCAGGCCACCAAGGGCAGTTCGCTCTACCAGAAGTCTGTGCCGCTGCCCCCGGGCACTTATCGCCTCAATGTTGTGGTGAAGGATATCAACGGCGGCAACATGAACAACTACGAAATGGCGCTGCACGTCCCGCGTTACGACGAAGAGAAGCTGGGTAGCAGTTCCCTGGTGTTGGCGGACGTCATCGAAAAGGTGCCCAGCCGCAGCATCGGTACCGGCCAGTTCGTAATTGGTTCAACCAAGGTTCGTCCGCGTGTTGGCGAAACCTTCCGCCGCGACGAAAAGATGGGCATCTACTTGCAGCTGTACAACTTCGGAGCGGACGAGAAGACCCGCAAGCCTTCCGGCACCGTCGAGTACGAAGTGGTGAAACAGGGTACCAACGAAAAGATCTTCGATTTTAGCGAAGAGTTGGACACAATTACCGGGGCCAACCCGCAGCAGGTTGTGATTGAAAAGATCCTGCCGCTGCAGAACATGGAGCCCGGCCAGTATATGTTGCGGATGAAGGTTAGCGATAAGGTTGGCAACCAGACGCTCACCCCGCAAGCCATGTTTACGGTTGTTTAAGCAGCCCGCCCAACCAGGCGGCAACCGAGGGCTCGTTTGCCTATGAATTGGAAGACTATTCCTGTTTTGCTGATCGCGGCTCCCTGGCTGTCGCTGCCCGCCGTGGCTGCGCCCCAGAGCCTCACCGGCAGCATCGCAGGTGTCGTCAGCAATGCCTTTGGCATCCCCCAGATGGGTGCCACGGTCACCTTGTTCAATCGTTTGGACCGCCAGGTGGGCAGGCTGCTCACCGACGAGCGCGGGGCCTTCGAATTCGCCTCGCTCCCTTCTGATTTTTATAGCTTACGGGTGACCCTGGCCAGCTTCGTGCCGGCCATGCGCACCAATATCGGGGTCCAGCCGGGCATCCGCCGCGTGATGTCCGTAAACATGGCGGGCCTACTGTCCACTGTCGAACTGGTCTACTCCATGCCGCTCAAACAGGGCATGATGCATGACGATTGGAAATGGACCCTGCGCGGCTCGCTGGCTACCCGTCCCATCCTACGCCTTACAACGGAACGCGATCCGGCACCACAGTATACAGCGGAAGGCACTTCGATGTTCACCCACACGCGCGGCATCGTTCGTGTATCGGCCGGTGACAGCGCCCAGCCGCCCACCCTCGGCAGCCAACCGGACCTCGGCACTGCCTTCGCCGTCGCTACCTCCGTCCTAGGCAACAACCATATCGAACTGCTCGGCAACCTCGGCTACGCCTCGGCCTCCGGCAATCCGACCGCCGGGTTCAGCACCATTTACAGCCGCCGCGATTCGGACGGCCGATCCCCGGAAGTTTCGGTAACGATGCGTCAGATCTTCCTGGCCGGGCGCGCGGGAGAGGCACTTACCGGCCGCGCCCAAAGCCTTCCGTCGCTTAGCACGATGTCCATCGGCATGAGCGACCAGTTGCAGGCTACCGAAAACCTGCTCATTACCTACGGCGCGTCGCTCGAATCGGTGCAGTACCTGGACCGTGTGAACTTCTTCTCGCCCTACGCCAAGGCCGCCTATGACCTGGAAGGCTGGGGCGTCGTGGAGTTCGGCTACAGTTCCGGCCTGCCGCCAACACAGCTTTACGCACAGACAGGCTCCACCCTGGATGTCGAGCACCAGCGGGAACTCTCCTACGTATCCCTTTTCCCCCGTGTTTCGGCACGCGGCGGCCGCGCCATGCTCCAGCGGGCTCGGAACTACGAGATCGGCTATAGCAAGAAACTGGGCAGCCGGAGCATCCACGCCGCCGTCTACAGCGAATCCACCAGCAACGCGGCACTGTCGGCCGTCGGCGATACCAGCACGTTTTCCCAGGGTGAGTTGGTAGCCGATATGTTCTCCCGCGCCAGCATCTTCAACGCGGGCAGCTTCCAGACGCGCGGCTACGTCGCCTCCATCCAGCAGGCCTTTGGCGACAACTGGAACGCGACTCTCGGCTACGGCAGCACTGGGGTTCTGGAAGCTACCCGAGACAACCTCACGGCGGGCGACGCACAGGAACTGCGCTCGATCCTGGCGCCGAAGAACCGGCATTGGGCCATGGTCCGTGTCACGGGTGCGATTCCGGGCCTGGGAACGCGGCTCTCCTCCAGCTACCAGTTCATGAACGGGAGTTCCCTCACCCCCGGCCACTTCTACCTGACCCAGCGCATGAACCCGGAACGCGGGCTCAATCTGCATTTCCGTCAGCCGATGCCCTCCATGGGCATGCACGGCAAACTGGAAGCCACCATCGACGTTCGCAACCTCCTGGCACAGGGGTATCAGCCCCTGCAGTTGCCTGACGGCCGCCGCATGCAGCTGATCCATTCGCCCCGCGCTCTTCGCGGGGGACTTGCCGTCATCTTCTGATCAGCGCGTCGTTCCCGGCGTCTCCACCGGCACTTGGTACAACCCCTTGCCCGCCGTCACATACAGGGTCTTCCGATCCGGCCCGCCAAAGGCGCAATTAGTGACGGTGTCTTCCGGAATCGGGATGTAGCGCAGCAGCTTTCCCTGCGGCGAGAAGACATGCACACCCGGCTTGGTGTCCAGCGTCTCACTGCTGCCGCGCCTCTGGTGCAGGCCCGCCACCGCATGCAGGTTCCCCGCGCTATCCATGCACACGCCGTCGGCACTGCGTCCGGGATAGAAATTGTGGAACACGCGCATGTTCGCCAGCGAGCCGTCGTCGTTCAAATTATAGGCGCGAATCATCCGCGCCCCGCCTTCGGCCTGATTGGCCTCCACCAGGTATAGCGTCTTGTCATCGGGTGAAATCGAGATTCCGTTCGGCCGCTGGATCTCCGGACGCGTCAGCAGGCGCGTCAACTTGCGGTCGGTATCGATGCGGTACACCGCCCCACCCGGCAGATCGGTGAAATACAGACGGCCTCGATTGTCCATCGTGATGTCGTTCGGCTTGTCGAAGGGCTTGCCCTCGTAGCCATCGGCCAGCACTTCTACTTTGCCGGTCGTCAGGTCTGTCCGGGTGACACGCGGCTTCAGGCCTGAGTCGGCGGGCTTGGCGCCTTCGGCAATGATCCGGCGCGCCCCCGAGCCCTCACAAGCCAGCAACCGGCCTGCGTTGTCGATCAGCAACCCGTTAGCGGCATTGCTGTTCTCACGAAAAACAGTAACCGTGCCGTCAGGGCGCATCTTGATGATGCGTTCGAATACCGTTTCGGTGAAGTAGACGTTGCCGGCCGCGTCCACCGTAGGCCCTTCATTGAAGGCCAGGATTGTGGCGGCGCGGGCCTCGGCCTGCCCTGCGGCGGCGGGCTGCGCTGGGGCATCGGTCCTGGCGGATTCCCTGGGCGGCGCGGCGCAGCCGGCCAGGACCACAAGCACACACGAGAGAACAGGTCGCATGCCGGTCATTGTATAGCGGGCGCCGGGTCAGGCGCAGGGAGGGTGTCGGATTTTGTGGAGTGGCAAAGGCCGTTCCGGCGCCCACGCAATCCTGCCAAAGCAATGGAAATGAAGCAGTTACTCTCAAATGGCCCGGTCTGAACAGGCAGGTCCTGCCATCCCGCCCTCTAGCCTCGAACCGGGGTGAGTCCTCACCCGGGAGGCAGAACAAACAATGAATCGAAGCAACCTCGGGACCCAGCTGTTGGCTGTGGTCCTGACACTCGGCAGCGTGGGGAACGTCGCCGGGCAGATCCAAACAACAACGATCGAAGATGTCGTTTACCGTGCCGACGGGCAGCGGTTCAGCGGCACCATCCGAATCGAATGGCGCAGTTTTCTGGCCGCGGACAACTCCACTGTCGCAGCCTACAGCAAGAATGTCCAGGTCGTGAACGGCCTGCTCAAGACGGCCTTGGTGCCAACCACCACCGCCTCGGTAGGTGCGTACTACCTGGTCCGCTACATGGTGAACGGCCGCGTCCAAACCACCGAATACTGGGGCGTGCGGCCCAGCACCGCGTCGCTGAAACTCCGTGATATCCGGCTGGTCGGGCCCCCAACCATGGGCCAGTTATCCAGCCCCACTACCGCGGCCGATGTCACCATCGCCGAAGTCACGGGGCTGCCGGAAGAACTGAACGCTCGTGCCAAGAAGGGGATCGGCTACATCCCGTCGCGGGCGGCTGTGATCAACGCCGACGGCGACTTGGACGCCGCCGCGGGCGAACCGACCGACTGCGTGCGCGTCAACGGCACCTCCGGCACCTGCGGGAGCGGCTCCAGCGGGCCAGCCTTTGTCGATAGCGAAGTACCCGCGGGCAACATCAACGGCACCAACGCCGCGTTCACGCTCGCCAATCCGCCCAGCCCGGCTGCCAGCCTGCAGGTGTTCCGCAACGGACTCCTGCAACGAAGCAATGTCGACTATACGCTGGCGAACAACGTAATTACCTTTCTGAGCGGCAGCATCCCGCAATCGGGGGATCTGGTGACCGCCAACTACCGTTTGGGCGCGAGCGCGGGCCAGGTGGGGGGCGAAGCGGGTGGGGCCCTGGCCGGCTACTTCCCGGCGCCGTCCATCGCCGCCGGCGCCATCGCCAACTCCCATATCGCTTCGAGCGCGGGGATTGAGGAAAGCAAGTTGGCCTTGTCCTTCCCAACCCACAGCAACAGCAATGACCCCACGGCCGACCAGAAGGCGGCCCTGACCGGAACCGCCGGGTCCCCATCGATGAACAACCGTTTTGTCACCGACATGGACAACCGGCTCACGAATGCCCGTCCGCCGTCGCAGCACCCGCTGCTCGGTAGCGCGCATCAGGACACTAATGCGGGCAGTGCGGTCCGCGGCGACCTGATCGTCGGCCTCGGCACCAGCCCCACGCTGTGGAGCCGGCTGCCACTGGGCGCTCCCAATCGCTGCCTGATCTCGAACGGGCTGGACGTGGTCTGGAACGCCTGTCTGTTCACAGGATTCCCGGCCGGCGCCGTGACCTTCTCCGATAGCAACGGGGTCCTCACACACAACATCAACGGCATGTTCTGGAACAACGCCGAACGCCGCTTGGGTGTGGGCACGGCCTCACCCGACGCCACTCTCACGGTATTCGACGGGGCTTCCAGCACTGGCCGGACTACCGTCAACATCAAGGCCGGAGAAAACCAGGCGAACACGGCGCTCACCCGATGGATGAACTTCGCCGGTGCTGACCTGGCCCGCATCGAGCAGGATGGCAGCCTATGGGCCTCGCGCGTAAAAGCGACATCCACTTCCACCAGCGCCGCGTGGCAAGATAGTGGGTCCACTACCGACCCGACTACGCTGGCCAATGGGGACGCTTGGTTCAACAACGCCGAACACGCGCGCAAGACCAGGGAATCGGCACAGACTCACCCGCAACCACAGGTGATCTGCTCCATGATCGGCGCCGCTACCAGTTCCACCACGTTGGCCAACCTCGGCACGTGCACCATTCCGGTGGGCATGGTCCGTACGGGCGACCGCTTCGAGGTGCGCTACGACCTGTCCCATGAAGGCTCCACCATGGCCTTCAGCATGGCCTTGAAATGGGGCACCCTGACGTTGATGACTGGCAGCCTGGCTGGAACCGAAGCAGGCGCCGCCGGACGTGTAGACGCGTTGCCGCAGGGCGCCTCGGTGTATGCCTCCTGGCAAAGCTGGGCCGGCACCGGCGCCCCTGCCGCAGGCCGCATGAGCGGCGCTGCACCGGCTGGTGCCATCCAGGTGGCGCTGCAGGGACAGATGTCGGGGACAACGGGCGAGACCATCTCGCTTCGCAACCTCACTGTCATCCGCTACCCGGCGCAGCAGAATCCGTAACCGAGGCTGGCAGTACTGTTAGGAACCGGGTACCACTAAGGCGAAAAGTACTAGTGCTAAGGCTTTTTTTTGTTTGAGATGGACACCTGGTTCCTGACAGGATAGGAACAGAGAGACCAGCCCGGAGAGAGAAATGAAGAACCGCGAAAGGCTGCGCAAGTTACATCGTCTGTTGGCACGTCTGCACAGGGACCAGACCGGCCAGGACATGATCGAATACGCTCTGCTTACTGCGTCAGTAGCAGTACTGGTTGCGGGATTCCTGCCGGCGAACTTTTTCCCATCCTACATCGCCATCTGGACGCGCATGTTGGATGTGATGCGATCGCTAACCGGCATATCGGTCTAACCGACACCACCACCACACTACCCAACCGCGAGACGGGACCCACATCCTCAGGATGCGGGTCCTGCTTGCTTTACAGATACTTCTTCAGATCCGGATGCAGATGCTCCTGCACATCCGGCTTGTCCAGGTCTTCCTTCCGAATCAGCCGCGGCTCCAGGTTCTGGATCTTCGCCGGCGTCTGCCCGTTCAGCTTCGCCACCGCCGCCTTCACTGACTCGTAGCCCATCTTGAACGGATTCTGCACCACCAGCGAGTCAATCCGTCCAGCCTTCACATCGTCCAGCAGGGGATCGCTCCAGTCAAAGCCCACCAGTTTCACCTTGCTTTCGCGCGACTTCAACGCCTGCGTCGCACCCACCGTGCTCGATTCGTTCGAAGCGAACATCCCCACCATGTCCGGGTGCGCCGTCAGCATGTTCTCGGCCACGGTGCGGGACTTGGCGAAGTCGGCCATGCCGAAACGCTTGTCGGCGATCACGATGTTCGCGAACTTCTCTTTGATGCGGTCTTCAAAGCCCTGCTCGCGAGCCATGGTCGAGGCAGCGCCGGGCTGCACCGCCACCATCACGATCTTGCCCTTGCCCTCCAGGATCTCGCCCATCCGGTCGGCCGCCATCTGCCCGGCCTTGTAGTTATCCGTCGCCACCTGGCTGACGAACACTTCCGTGTCGATGCCGGAATCGAAGATCACCACCGGAATGCCTTCGCGCGTGGCCCGTTCCACCACGCTCACCATCGACTTCTTGTCGATGGGCGCCAGCGCAATCGCACTCACCCGCCGGCTGATGAGCCCTTCCACAATCTGCAGCTGCCCGTTGAAGTCCGTCTCGGTGGCGGGGCCATTCCAGACAATCTCCACGTTGGCCTCTCTCGAAGCGGCCACCGCGCCAGCCTGCACCGACTGCCAGAACAGGTGCGCACGCCCCTTCGGCACAACGCCGATCACACGCTTCGAATCCCGGTTACAGCCCGTAAACGCAGCAATGCCGGCGGGTACCGCGAGGAACCGCCGGCGCGAGAAAGTTTGTCGTTTCATCTATTGAGGGAATTTGGTGGGAACACCAAGCTTCTGCCAGCCTTCTCCGTTCAGGGCCTTCAAAAAGGCGACGAGGTCCTTCTTCTCCTGCGCGGTCAGGTTCAGCTTCTTCATCGTTTTGTCGAGGTTCTTGTTCGGAATGCCGCCCTTGTCGTAGTAGTCGACGACTTCTTCGAGCGTGGCCAGGCTCCCGTCATGCATGTAAGGCGCCGTGCGCGCGATGTCGCGGAGAGTGGGCGTCTTGAACGCGCCCAAATCGGCTTCACTCTTCGTCACGGCGTAGCGGCCCACATCCGGGTCGGGCTTATCCATGCCGACGCCGATGTTGTGGTAAGCGTTCGAGGTAAAGTTGATGCCTTCGTGGCACTGATCGCACTTGGCCTTATTCAGGTACACGTCCATACCCCGGATTTGGTCCGGCGTCATCGCCTTCTTCTGGCCCGCCTGATAGCGGTCATACGGCGAGTTGCCGCTGAGCACGGTGCGTTCGAACGTAGCAATGGCTTTCGCCACATGGTCGATGGTGAAATCCTCGGTGCCGAAGGCTTTCAGAAACAGGGCACGGTAGCCAGGAATCTTGCGTAGTTTCGCCACCACGTTTTCGTGTGTCTCACCCATCTCGATGGGGTTCGCGATCGGCCCGATGGCCTGCTCCTCCAGAGTGGCGGCGCGCCCATCCCAGAACTGCGCCAAGCTGTAGGCGCGGTTGATCACCGTGGGGGCACTGCGACCGCCCTTCTGCCCGCGAATCCCAGTCGACACGGGCGCGTTGTCGGTGTAAGCCTTGGCGTTGTGATGACAGCTGCCGCAAGAGACGCTGTTGTCGGCAGAGAGCCGCGTGTCGTAATAAAGCAGGTGCCCCAACTCCGCCTTTTCCGGCGTGTAGGGGTTGTCCTTCGGAAACTGTACCGGCAGCAGCCCCAGCGGCACTTGCAGCGTTGCCGGCTTCTTGGGTCCATCCGCGGCCAGACCCAATGAGAGAGCCAGGGCCGAAGCGCCTATCCAGAATCTAAGAACCGTCCCTTGCTTCATCAGCTTCTGATCTCCTTCGAATAGCAACGGGAACGGCCAGGCGTTTGCCCGCCGCCCCCATATCTAAAAGATTTACTTCTTCAGGTAGCCGTGCACGTACAGCGCCTTGTAGCCGCCATGCTCGGCCAGCGTACCCGACACTTCCATGATGTGCGCGGTGTGCTCAATGGCGGCCTTGCGGAAATCCGTCAGGCCGTCGCGGCGCGGATCATGCTCTTCTTCCATCAGCATGTACATGGTGCCATCTTCAGTCAGCAGGCCGATCGGCTGCCCGGCCGTGAAGCACTTCTGGCCGCAGCTGCGGTGCTTCTCGCCATGCTTGCCAATCTGCAGATAACACGAAAAGTCGATGATCTCACCGGTGACCGTGGCCACCTTGGCCGGATTCGCCTTGCCGCCTACCGCCGCGCCCATGGTCGTCGCGGTCCACGTCTCGGACGGCTTGGTGCCAAGCTTACCCATCGGCGCCGCGTACGTGCCGCCTTCCACCTTGCCCCATTCCGACTGCAGTATGCCCGGGCCCTTGCCGGACTTCTTGGCCACCTGTGCGCTGGCCAGGGTCAGCCCCAGGCTCAGCAGCGTAAAGCCAGCAGCCATTCCGGCCGCACGGAAGAAATTCTTCATAGCTTTGGGAAACCTCCTCTTATCCGCGTACACTCGCCGCGGGAATTTTCTTTACCAGATCCAACATCTCCTGGCGGCTCTCGGCGCCAATCGTGAAACAGTCCACCACGTTCTGCGCCAGAGCAAACTGCAGGCACTCATTCGCCTTGTTGCGCAGTTTGCCGGCGCCCAGAATCTTCATTCCGATGATGCCCTTGCCCTTGGCCTTCATCTCTTTCAAGACACCCAGCACCGTCGCCGGATCGGCATCCATCGCCACGCCCGCCGGGTTGATACGCGCCAGATCCACCTGCACCCAGTCCGACGCGGCGGCGGTCTTCAATGCCTCCAGCGTGTGGCAACTGGTGCCGTGCGTGCGCACAATGCCCTTCTCACGCGCCTCCGAGATCACTTCCATCGCGCCCTTCTTGCGCTCAGGCCAATTGCCGTCCACCATCGTGTGCAGCAACAGGATGTCGATGTAGTCGGTACCGAGTTCGCGGCGGAAACGGTCCAGGTCGGCTTTCATCTCCGCGGCCGTCGAGGCATGCGTCTTCGAAAGAATCGTCACCTTTTCACGCGGAATTGACTTCAGCGCTTCCTTGACGTGCGGGTGTGTGCCGTACTGGTCGGCGCTGTCGAAGAACGTCACGCCCTGGTCATAGCCGGCCCGGAACAGATCGGCCATGCCCGTCACACCCATCTTCTTGGTCTGATTGCTGCTGCCGCCCACGCCGTTGGTGCCCGTGCCCTGTGCCAGGCGGCTCACTTCCACGCCCATCGGCCCAAGCTTCACACGGTCACTGGCGAACTTCTTCGCATCGTTCGCATACAGATGATAGGGAAAGTTGTGAAAGGCAGCCAGTGCCGAAGCGGCAGTGGTCGTCTTCAGAAACCGGCGGCGCGATTTGGGGCACATGACGGAAACCTCCCGGAAACGGTCATCTAGGAAATTACCATAATATCGTCATGTTTCGGCGCCGGTGCACCCCATCTGTTCGGCACGCCACCTTTCCTGCACTCTGCGCATAATGAAGGCGGAGGTTCTAAACCCACATGATCGCTGAGATCCCGGTTGATCTGGAGCATGAGTGTAATCCCTGGCTGGCGGCGGAAGCCCGTTTCAATCGAGCCGCGGACAAGCTCGGTCTGGATGACGGGATGCGCAAGGTTCTCAAGGCGCCTGCCCGCGAAGTGACGGTGAGCATTCCCGTCATGCTGGACGACGGTCGCCTGGAGGTTTTCACCGGCTACCGTGTCCAACACTCCATTGCGCGCGGACCGGCTAAGGGCGGCATTCGCTATGCGCCCGACGTAACCATCGACGAAGTACGCGCACTGGCATCGTGGATGACCTGGAAGTGCGCGGTCGCCAACATCCCCTATGGCGGCGGCAAAGGTGGCGTGATCTGTGATCCCACCGTGCTGAGCATGGGCGAGTTGGAGCGCATCACGCGGCGTTACACCGCCGCCATCGTCGACTTCATCGGCCCGGAGGTGGATGTCCCCGCTCCGGACATGAACACCAATGAACAGACCATGGCCTGGATCATGGATACCTATTCCATGCACCATCGCCAGACGGTGACCGCCGTTGTCACCGGCAAACCCCTGAACCTTGGCGGCTCCCGCGGGCGCCCGGAGGCTACCGGCCGCGGCTGCCTCATCTCCACCCTGGAGGCTCTGAAGAAGCTTGGCATCGGGCCCACCGACGCACGCGTCGTCATCCAGGGCTTCGGCAATGTCGGCGGCATGGCCGCCAAGCTCATGACCAAAGTCGGCTTTAAGGTCATCGCTGTCATCGAGTGGGACGGCGCCGTCTACAATCCCAAAGGCCTGGACGTGCTCGCCCTCATGCAGCACCGCAAGGAAACCGGCTCCATCGTGGATTTCTCGGGCGGTGAGAACATCGATCGCGAGGAGGCTATGTTCCTCGAATGCGAAGTGCTGCTGCCAGCGGCGAAAGAGAACGTCCTTACATCGTTGAACGCCCATAGGGTACGTTGTAAGATCCTCTGCGAAGGCGCCAACGGGCCCACCACCGCACCCGCCGACGATATCCTGGCCGACAAGGGAGTGTTCGTATTACCGGACATCCTCGCCAACGGGGGTGGTGTCACGGTATCGTACTTCGAATGGGTGCAAGACCGGCAAGGCTTCTTCTGGAACGAAGACCTGGTGAATACACGTCTGGAAGAGATCATGGTGAACAGCTTCCACGACGTCACCAGCTACAGCGAATCGCACAAGGTGGACAATCGTACGGCGGCCTATATGCTGGCGCTGGACCGCGTCGCCTTCGCGATCAAGCTGCGGGGAATCTACGCCTAGTGGTTCAGCATGAGCGGTGAGCCGTCCACGCCGCTCATGCGGCAATACTTCGCCCTGAAGCAGCAGGTGCCCAACGCGCTCCTGCTGTTTCGCTTGGGCGATTTCTACGAACTCTTCTTTGACGACGCTGTCATCGCCGCGCGCGAACTCGAGATCACCCTCACCTCGCGCAACAAGGAAAAGAATGAGCCCATGTGCGGTGTCCCGCACCATGCGCTCGAAGGCTATCTCGCCAAGCTCATCCAGAAAGGCTATCGCGTCGCCATCTGTGAGCAGACCGAAGACCCGAAGTTCGCAAAGAAACTCGTCAAACGCGAGATCCAGCGTGTCGTCACCCCCGGAACGACCACCGAATCGTCCGTCCTCCGCTCCAAAGAGAACAACTACCTCGCCTGCGTGACCACGAAGGGCGACCTCGCCGGCGTTGCCTTTGTCGACATCTCCACCGGCGAGTTCCGCGCCACCGAGGTGCGCCACACCGAGTTGGCCGGATTGCTCGAATGGCTGGCCCCGCGAGAGGTGCTGTTCCCCGACAACACCACCGCCCCGGCCTTTGAAGGCCGCGCCTGCCTCACCGGCGTCGCCGCCTGGGCCTTTGCCGCCGACTACGCCTCGCGATCGCTCTGCGAGCATTTTCGCCTCCTTACGCTAGAAGGCTGCGGACTCGGCGGACGCCCGCTTGCCACCGGTGCCGCTGGCGCGCTGCTCCACTACGCCCGGGAAACCCAGCGTTCGGCGCTCGAACACATCGAACGTCCGGCATGGTTTGAACGCTCCGGCGCCATGGTGCTGGACCAAGCCACCGTCCGCAACCTGGAACTGGTGGAACCCCTGTTTGCCGACGGCATGAAAGAGGGCACCCTGATCCATGTGCTGGATGAAACCTCCACCGCCATGGGCGCCCGCCTCCTGCGCCGGCGCCTGCTGCAACCGGCCGTCGACCGTGCCGAGATCGAAGCGCGCCTCGATGCCGTCGAAACGCTGTTCCGCTCCGCCATTGCCCGCGCCGAAGTGCGCAAACGCCTGGGTGGTGTCGCCGATCTCGAACGCCTGCTGTCGAAGGTGGTGGTTGGCACCGCCAATCCGCGGGAAATGCGCGCCCTGGGCCTTTCGCTGGCCCGTGTACCGGAACTGCGCCAGGCCTGTGGAGCCTGGCAGGGCCGCCTCCAGGAGGTTGGCCAACGCATGGATGAAGTCGCCGAGGTGCGCGACGCCATCCTTACGGCGCTGGCCGAAGAGCCCCCCATCAACGTCGCCGACGGCGGTGTCATCCGCGAAGGCTACAACGCGCCGCTTGACGAACTGCGCGACATCTCGCGCAACAGCAAACAGTACCTGGCGCAGATTGAACAGCGCGAACGTACCAGAACCGGCATCGGCTCGCTCAAAATCCGCTTCAATAACGTGTTCGGGTACTACATCGAGATCTCGAAGGCCAACCTCGCCAACGCCCCAGCCGACTACGAGCGAAAGCAGACGCTGGTCAATGCCGAGCGATTCACCACGCCGGAGCTGAAAGAACTGGAAGGCAAGATCCTGGCCGCCGAGGAGCGCATCCTCACCATCGAGAAGGATCTCTTCGCAGCCTTGCGCGCCACCGCCGCCGCCGAAGCTGCGCGCATCCGCCAAACCGCGCAGGCGCTGGCCGAGCTCGACGTCACCGCCGGCCTCGCCGAGGTGGCCGCCGAACGCCGCTACACGCGCCCCACGTTTAGCGACGCAGGCCTCATGCACGTACGCGCCGGGCGGCACCCTGTAATTGAGAAGCTCAGCGAACGCGATGCCGTCCGGTTTATCCCCAACGACATCTACCTGGAGCCGAAAGACAAGTTTGTAGCGATCATTACCGGTCCCAACATGGGCGGTAAGTCAACCTATTTGCGCCAAGCGGCGTTGTTTCTTGTCATGGCACAGATGGGCTCCTTCCTTCCCGCCGAGCAGGCCGAACTCCCGCTCACCGATCGCGTCTTCACGCGCGTCGGCGCCAGCGATAACCTCGCTCGCGGCCGATCGACCTTCCTGGTGGAAATGACCGAAACAGCGGCGATTCTCAACACCGCCACCGAGCGCAGTTTTTTGGTGCTGGATGAAGTGGGCCGCGGAACATCGACTTACGACGGCATGGCCCTGGCGTGGGCGGTGATCGAGTATGTGCACAACGTACTGGGCGCCAAAACCCTCTTTGCCACGCATTACCACGAGCTGACAGAGTTAGCCGATCAACTGCCGGGCGTGGGCAACTTACAGGTTGCCGTGAAGGAATCTGGCGATCAAATCTTATTCCTCCGTAAGGTTCAGCCGGGATCTGCCGATAAGAGTTATGGGATCGAGGTCGCACGGCTTGCAGCATTGCCGGGCGCTGTGATTGACCGCGCACGGGAGATTTTGGCCGTGCATGAAAAGGAAGAGCACGTTGTTAGTGGGCAACTGGCTTCGCCGGCAAAGTCCGGCTCCCCCAAGCCCCCCGTGCAGATTCAGCTGTTTGAACCCGTCAATCACGAAATCGCGACGCGCATCCGAAACTTGAATCTCGACCAGATCCGGCCCATCGAGGCCCTGCAGATCCTGGCGGATTTACAAAGGGAGCTGAGTCCAAATTGATCGTCGCCGGCATCATGAGCGGAACTTCGCTGGACGGCATCACAGTCGCAATCGTGGAGTTATCCGGGGAAGGCTGGAACAAACAGGTCAAAACGCTGGCTCATGCCACGACGCCTTATCCCAAACCCGTCCGCGAAGCAATTCTCGCTGTCTCCAATACCAACACCCATACCTCCCAGATCGGCCTGCTCCATTTCCTTCTGCCCGAACTCTACGCCCGGGCGGTCAAACGCCTCTGCGCCACGGCGAAAATCCCCTGCAATAAACTGGATCTGGTCGGCTGCCATGGCCAGACCATCCTCCACATCGGTACCCCCACCCGCGCCTTCGGCCGCAAGCTGACCTGCACCCTCCAGATCGGCGATGGTTCTGTCCTCGCCGAACGCCTGGGGGTTCCGGTGGTCTCCGACTTCCGCCCGCGGGACATGGCCGCCGGTGGCCAAGGCGCCCCGCTGGTACCCTATGTCGATTACCTCCTGTTCCGCGACAAGAAACGAGGCCGCGTGGCCTTGAACATCGGCGGCATCGCCAACGTCACCGCTATCGCCGCCAACGCCCGTCCGGAAGACATCGTTGCCTTCGACACCGGCCCCGGCAACATGGTAATGGACCAACTGGTGTTCAAACTCACTCGCGGCCTTCGCAGCTATGACCGCAATGGGGCCTCGGCCCGCCAGGGTACCGTCAGCCGCTGGCTGCTCCGCATCCTCCTGCGTGACCCCTACTACCGCAAGGCTCCGCCGAAAAGCGCCGGCCGCGAAGAGTACGGCGAACAGTTCGTACAGCACATCCTAAGTACCCGGCTCGCTAAGGAAGACTTGCTCGCCACGGCCACCGCCCTCACCGCCAGCACCATCGCGCTCGGTATCAAGAAACACATCCTGCCTCATATGCCCGTCGATGACCTGATCGTGTCTGGCGGCGGCGCCCGGAATGCTTTCCTGATGCAATTAATCGGCGAGGAACTCCCCGGTGTGCGGGTCGTAAACAGCTCCGAATTCGGCGTCGATAGTGATGCCAAAGAGGCTCTTGCCTTCGCCATTCTTGCGTCGGAAACCTGGGCCGGCAGCGCCTCCAATCTGCCCTCCGCCACCGGTGCCGCTCACCCGGTTGTCCTCGGCAAAATCAGCCCTGGCCCCCCAAAAAAATAGCCCGAATCGCCGCTTCCGTCTGTTCTCGTACACCCGTTAGGCTTCTGTATGCGTTCCCTGCCCGGAAATCATTGACAAGGCTTAACGCCTCTGGCAAAACAGGGGTATCAAGTACGGGATGTACGCAATCCTGCTTCGATTTCTGCGTTAACGAAACGCGCTCCGAACGGGCTTGCAAAGCGGGAGCATGCCTCAATAAACTCGCCGGCGAGTCACTCGCCTCACTCCTCTGACTCTGCTCTCCCGTTTCACAAAAACACGTACCCAAAGTCCATCGTGACAGGACGGCCTATGCCATTGATGACGCCCCGGAACCGCATTGTGACGTTCCGGGTATCCGACGAAGAATTGGAAAGCCTGTTTCGTGCCTGCACACAATCGGGGGCACGTAGCATCTCTGAATTCGCCCGCACCGCCACCCTCGAATGGGCGCGGTCGCAAGGCGCCAAACGCGGTTTCCTGGTGGACGACCTTGCCACCGTCGCCCACCAACTGGAAGAGCTCAACGCCGAGTTGCGCGATGTCAGTGAACGTATCGAGAGATTACTCGGGAGTCCGGAGCCCAAGCCGCGTTCGCCTTTAGCCCTACAACCCGAGTCCAAACCTGCGCTTCCTTCAACACCTAACCCCGTGGAGGTCCAGGAAGAGGAGGAGGTCCGCTAGTATGATTTACCACCATCCGTTTCGTAAGGGTTAAACTTCGGCGCCTTTACCTTCGCCATCTGGTCCAGCCCGGCTTGCAGTTTCCGCCGGGCTGCCCGATCGGCTGCGGAGGCCCCAGCGTCGGCGATCGGCGACTTCTCGAGCGGATCCTTCGCCCAGTCAAACAGCCGCCCATCCATGTACAGCTTGTGGCGATGGTCCCAGGTATAGCGCGTTGGCGGGTAGTTCACGCGCTGTCCGGGATGAGGGTCGTAGTGTGCGAACGCCCAACTGCGCGGATTACCCTTCTTACCCTTCACCTGCGGCAGAAAACTACGCCCATCCAAAGGCATGCCCTCCAACCCCTTGGCACCCGTCGCTTCCAGCATCGTGGGCAGGAAGTCCGTCGAATCCACCAGATCCGCGCAAACCTTGCCTTCCGCCGCAACGCCCGGCCAGCGGGCGATCAAGGGCACATGAATCCCGCTGTCGATGGTCAGCCCCTTTCCACCCTTGATAACCTGACTCCCTAACCGCGATGTTACTTCCTGCGGCGTGCCGTTATCCCCATAAAACAGCACCAATGTGTTCTCCGACAAACCGCTGCGATCCAGGTATTCGAAGATACGGCCCACCGTATCATCCAGATACTCCACCATGTCGCCGAAATACTTCGGATCATCTTTGAGACGGTTGCCGTGTGCCCAATCGGCACTCTTCGGCGTCGGGTTGAACGGCCCATGAGTCAGCGTCATCGCGTAGTACGCAAAGAAGGGCTTCTCTTTGTTCCGCTCCATGAAGCCGGTCAGGAAATCGACTTCCAAATCCGGCCCGTACTTGCCGTTCGTATCGGTGCGCATTTTGCCGTTCTCGTTCAGCACCGGACTGGCGTAGCGTGACCCCTTCTTTTCGGTCAACCCGTCGTGCCACAGCAGCCACTCATCAAAGCCGCTCTGCTCCGGCTTCATGCCCTTGGCATAGCGCGGCGACCCGGGAAACTCATAGCTGTAGAACTGCCACTTGCCCATGATGCCCGTGCGATACCCAGCCTTCTGCATCACGTGGCCAAAGGTCTTCTCATTTGGGTCGATCAGCCCGAACGCCTTCCAGTTCCGGAAGTTGTGCTGCCCGGTCATCAACTGCACCCGCGTCGGCGTACAAAGGGGCTGGGCGTAGGCATGCGTGAACCGTACCCCATTCTTCGCCATCCGATCCAGGTTCGGCGTCTTGTACGAAGTGCCGCCGTAGGAGCCCAGGCATTCAAAACCGAAATCATCGGCCATCATCAACAACACGTTGGGCGGCCTCTTGCCGCGCGTCTGCGCGGAGGCAGTCGCTGCGGCAGCGGGGAGCATGTTAAGGAAACTACGGCGTGACAGACAGCTCATGGCAGTAGCCACGATATCGTATTCAGCGCGAGCTTTGCACCGATGCGCCCAGCCGGCGCGTGAACCAATCCACAGCCAACACCAGTGACTCCTGATTCACCCGGTGCGCGGTGTCCCTCTGTGCCACGAACTGGAACGCATCTTCCGCCCCAGCCCTCCGATACGCCGCCCGCGTAGCCTGCACGCATTCCAACAGGCCCGGCATGGGCGTACGCGCATCGGAATCGCCATTGATTACCAGCAGCGGCCGGGGCGCGATGAGCGGCGTCATCTTATCGCCATCGAATTCCCCATACACGCCCGGCGTCACCCGGTCATAGAACCGCCGGATAAACGCCGCGTCCACGACGCCCACTCCCGCCTCGCGAGCCGCCTCATTCACAGCGGCCTGAAACGTGCCCACCCGGGATTGCCAGGCATTGTTGTCGATCGCCCACCGAAAGCTCTGCACCCCGATGCAAGGTACCGCCGCGCGAATGCGCTGGTCCACCGCCGCCGCCAGATACAACTCCATGCCGCCTTTGGAAAATCCGACCGCGCCAATGCGCTTGGCATCCACATCCGCCCGCGTCTCCAGATAGTCCAACAGCCTCAGTATGTCCCACACGGTGTCGTAGAGAAACGGATACTCCTGGCCCGTGCGATAGCGCCGAAGCATCGCCGCTACATAATCAGCCGACCCCTTACCCGCCTGCGACCGCTCTCCGTGATACCGCCCGTCAATCGCCACCGCCAGAAAACCGCGGGCCGCCAACTCCCGCAGCAGCGGAGCCTGGCCTTCCTTGGTTCCGCCGGTGCCATGCAGTACGATCACCACCGGCAACCGCCCGCTGGCGCAGGAAGCCTTCATCATCAGCCCAGGAACCCTCTGGCTGGCTTCCGATTGATAACGGAAGTGCAGCGTCTCGGTCGCACCTCCCTGCTCCAAAACCTTCGACTCCGCCGCCAGATCCACCCGCGGACGATCAATCACCTTCAGGAATTTCTGGCGCAGAACATCGGACGGCGTAGCCTGTGCCCACCCCGAGGGCACCAGCAGCAACGCGAAACAGACAGCAGCGAAAAGGGAGACCGGCATAGTCTCCCAGATTCTACAGGATTGCGCCTCCCGCGGATTCAGGCGAACAGGTCGAGCGCTGGCCTTGCCTTGCCGTCTTTGGTGACATACACCGGCCGCTGTTCAAACGTGTAAGCCAAGTCCGCCGGCACACCCGCGGCATGCAGGATCGTCGCCTGCAGGTCTACCAGCGCGATGGGCTTGTCGATGACGCGCATGGGCCGCTCGTCCGCCGTCGCCCCATACGCCACCCCCTGCTTCATGCCGCCGCCAAACACCAGCACGCTCTGCGCTCCGGTGAAATGGCGATGCATACCATAGTGGCGAGGGTCCGACATGCGCTCGGGCACCTGGATCGTGCCGTCGTTGGCGATGAATCGCTCCGGCTTCCCCTCGGCCATCATGTCACGGCCGAACTCGCTGCCCACCACGATCAGCGTACGCCGCAACAACCCGCGTTCCTCCAGATCACGCACCAACTGCGCAATCGGCCTGTCGATCTCTTTCTTCATCTCCACCAATCGCTCATGCCCGTTGGCATGGGTGTCCCAACGCTGGAAGGGCATGTACTCGGTGGTCACTTCAATGAATCGCACCCCGATCTCCGTCAGCCTACGCGCCAGCAGACAGCCCAACCCGAACCGGCTGGTGTTATAGATGTCATAGATGGCCTTCGGCTCCAGCGATAGATCGAAGGCCTTCGCCGTGGGCGATTCCAGCAAACGGTGCGCGTTCTCCACCGACCGCAGCAGTGACTCCTGATGATACTGCCCCGCCTGCCGCAGCACCGGACTGCTCTTCATCATCGACCGGTACGATTCATAGCGCCGCCGGAACCGCAGCGGCGTCATATGCACTGGAGGACGCATGGCCGACACCGCATCGCGAGGATCCGGAATCAGGAAGGGCGCAAACTCATTCCCCAGAAAACCCGCGCTATGAAATACCTTCAGCGTCTCGGCGTCCGGATTCCCCTCAATTGTTTGCCCGATATCGACAAAGCCAGGGATATCGGCGCGGGCCGGAGGCCGAGTGCGGGCGATGATGGACCCCAAGTGCGGCACAGCCACGCTCTGTGGCGGCTCATAGCCGGTATGCCAGTGAAACTGATGGCGGCTGTGCAGCAGCCGGCCCAGATCGGGCGGCACTACGCTACGGATCACCATGCCGCGATCCATCACCTTGGCGATGTTCTCCAACCCAGCGGTCAGTTTCACGCCGTCCGCGGCGGTATCGATGGTTGGAAACGTACTCAGCACATCGGCCGAGCGCACGCCCGGCGCATACGGTGTGTGCGGCTTCGGATCGAAGGTGTCAGTCTGCGCCATGCCGCCGCCCATCCACAGCAGAATTACCGTGTCGGCCTTGGCTTCCGGTAGCGGCTTGCCCTGTGCCCACACCGCATCCGGACGGCCCGCGGCAAACGTCGCGGCAGTGAGCGCGGCGGAGCGATGGAGGAAATGGCGTCGGCTGGTGGGCATGGCAGACCTCATCGAATCAGTTGAAACTCCGGAGACAGAAACAGGATCCACAACAAATCTTCCAGACCATCGGCGCCTTGGGCCACCAGACCCGCCGCGGTGCGGCGCTCGCCCAGTTGCGGATCGCGGCACAGCGCGTGACGGAACAGCCTGGTCACCAGCGCATCCCCCATCAGCCGCGGCGGACGCGCGGCAGGCGACCCCTCGGCCACTCGCAGCAAACGGCTGCGGTCTGGCTCCTCGGTGAAAAGCAGAAACCGCACCTTGCCGGTCGTCTCAGAGCGCTGGCTGACCGCATCCACCGCCACTGTCGCACCGAACCGTGTGAAGCCGCGGCCCTCAATGTCATAGGAGCCCACAAAGAATGGCGTGGCCGTGACCGCTTCCTGTACTTCCGTCTTGGTTTCCAGCCGCCGCACCGATGCCCCTGCCGGCACCGGCAAGTCGATCAGCCGTGTGGTGCCCTGCGGCCCGGTCAGCATCGCTTTCATCCAGCCGGCCACCACCTTCGGAGGATCGTACGAGCCAAGGTCTTCCATCACCAGCCACAGCCGCCTGGCACCCGTGATATCGACATCCACGTTCACCGGCGACACGCGCACCAACCCGCTATCGAAAATGCTGCCCGGCACAGGCGGAGGGTCCGCCAGCAGGCGCTGCGCGGCCCGCCGCAGGTGCGCGGCAAACACCTCGCCATTGACGAACTCCAGCGCCTGCAGTGTGGTTGCTTCCTCGCTCCGTGTCGTGATCACCTGGCTGCGATCCGGACGTCCCAGCGCCCGCGTGAAGCGATCGGAACGAAAACGCCACTGCCGTTCATAGGTGCCCGGCTGGCCGTTCTGGCGATCATACAGCTTCCATTCGCCCGTAATGGCACCAACTGCGTCCAAATACTGCTCCGCCGTCAGCCGCCGACTCAACGGCCCGCGAAAGACGAAATCCTTGCTCTCCTTCTCATCCACCGCCACAGCCTGATAGGCACGGGACGTGATGATTCGCCGCAGCAGGTGATGCAGATCGTAGCCGTGAGCAGCGAAGTCCGACGCCAGCCAGTCCAGCAGATCGGCATCCCACGCAGGATTGTCCAACTCATCGACAGGCTCCACCAGCCCGCGACCCAGCAGCACACGCCAATAGCGGTTGACCAAGGTCCGTGCGAAGCGGCCATTCTTCGGCGAGGTGAACAACTCCGCCGCCCGCGCACGTCCGCTGAGGTGCGGCGCCTCCTGCTCCAGTTCCGGAAACAGAAACGCCGGGGTCGCCGTACCGCCTGTCTTCATCTCACAGCGCGCGATTTCCAGCGGCTTGTCGCTAAAGAACGCCGCCAGGTTGAAGGCTTGCGCCAGTTTCCAGCGGCTGACAAAGCTGTCGTGGCACGACGCGCACTTGAGATTGGCGCCCAGGAAAATCTGCGCGCTGTTCTGCGCCGCCTGCATGGGCACCGATTGGCTGGCACTCACGTCGCCACCCCAGTTGATGCCCGCCAGAAAGCCCCGCGGCCCGTCCTTGTCGGGATTCAGCAGCGCCCGCACCATGCGGTCATAAGGAAGATTCGATTCCAACGCCTGCAGCAGCCAGTCCGTAATCCAGGCGCGCGTCTCGCCCGGGTACGCCACACCATCCTCATTCCGCAGCAGATCATTCCAGAAGCTGATCCAATGTTCGGCATAGCGCCGCCGATTCGCCAGTAACTGGTCAACCAGCTGCCCGCGCTTATTTGGATCGCGACCGGCCACGAACGCGGCCTGCTCTTCGGGCGTCGGCGGCAAACCCGTCAGATCCAAATAGGCGCGACGGGCAAAGACGGCATCGGAGACCAGCGCCGGCAACGGCACCCGTTTCGCCTTCGAATAGCGCGCCAGGAAGCCATCCAGCGGATGCGCGAACCCCGGCGGCACGGCCGTCTGACGAGGCGCGATGCTCGCCGCACCTTGCAGCGGCTGGCCGTTGGCATTCCACTCCGCACCGGCGTCGATCCAGAGGCGTAGCGTGGCCACCTCGCGCTCGCTGAGTGGGGGCTGTCCCAGAGGCATCCGCGACGGCCCGCTGGCCGTCACGCGCGCGATCAGCAAACTCTTGCTACTGGCTCCTGGCACCACGCCGGGCCCGTGAGCACCACCCTTCAGCAACGCCTCGCGAGTGAATACCGAAAATCCGCCCTGCGGCTTCTCGCCGCCGTGGCAGCCGCCGCAACGCGCGTGTAGAATCGGCTGCACGTCCCGCGCAAAGTCGGCCTTGTCCGCCGCCGGCAGCAGCAGCGCCGCGCCCAGCAGCAGAAGCCCACCCTTACAAGCGGTCGAACGCCCGTGCCAGTTTGTCCAAGGTCTCAGCGACATCGCGTTCGGTGTGGACTGCGGAAACATACATGCGGCCATCGGGTACCAGGATCACGCCTTCCGAAAGCGCCGCGAAAAGGAACTTCTGCAGCAGATCCCGGTTGTCACTCAACGTATCACGATAATCCTTGAGCGTTGCAAGCGTGGTGAAGTGCAGATAGAACGCTGCCCCAAAGCCAGTCACCTGCAGCGGAATCCCTCGACCCGCCGCCAGTTCGCGGATACCTGCCATCAGCGTTTCGCCCATGCGATTGGCATGCCGGAGAGCAGCCCCGTCATCCCGGCTCAGCTCCTCCAGACACACCGACGCACCCGCCAGCGAGAACGGATTGCCATTGAACGTTCCGCCGAACACCACCCCGCCGCTGAACATCTGCTCCATGATCTCCAAACGGCCGGCCACTACGCTCAGCGGCACACCTCCACCCACGGCCTTGCCAAACGTCGCCAGGTCGGGCGTCACCCCGAAGTGCGCCTGTGCCCCACCGGGATGCATGCGGAACCCCGTGATCACTTCGTCGAACACCAGCAGGCAGCCGTGTTGGTTCGCCAGATCGCGCACGCCCTGCAGATAGCCTGGCTCCGGCATCAGACAGCCGCTGTTGCACAGCACCGGCTCCAGAAAGATAGCCGCGATTTCCCCCGCATGGGCATCCAGAATGCGCGACAGCACATCCAGACGGTTCCAAGGCGAAACCACCACGTTCTCCGCCGCATTCGCCACCTGCCCGCGCGAGCCCGGCACCGCCAGCGGATGCTCCAGCGGACCCGTCTCGTCCGCCTGCGGCTTATAGCTGTGCAGCGCGCCATCCATCCAGCCGTGGTAATGACCTTCGAACTTCAGAATCTTCGGACGCCGCTTGCAGGCCCTTGCCAGCCGGTGCGCCAACTGCACCGTCTCACTCCCGCTCGATGTAAAGGCAACAAGCTCGGCACACGGCACCATCGCCTGAATCTGCTCGGCCACGACAAACTCCAACGGGTGCTGCGCGCCGTAGCTGAGCGGCTTGGCCACTTGTTCCCGCAGCCGCTCCACCATCGCCGGATGATTGTAGCCGAGGATCATCGGGCCCCACGCCAACTGATAGTCGATGTACTCATTCCCATCGACATCGGTCAGCCGCGCCCCCTGGCCGTTTTCAAAGAACAACGGCACCGGCGCCTTGGCGCGGAAGGGGCTGCTGACACCACCCGCCAGTGACCGGCGCGACCGTTCCAGCATGGCGCGCGACTGATCCCATTTCATCCGACTACTTCCTCCTTACTTCTCACCGGCTACTTCGGCGGCGGTGCCGTGGAACCGCGTACCACTAACTCCGTCGGTACCGCCACGCGGCTGGGCGTCGACGACCCATCTCCGTCCAACTCCTCCATCAGCATCCGCGCCGCAAGGCGGCCCACCTCTTCCGGGTGCGAGCGAATCGTCGTCAACGGAGGATTGCGGTCCCGGCCCAGATCGTCGTACCCGATAACGCTGATCGCTTCCGGCACCGCGATACCCGCCAGCTTCAGAGCCTCGATCACGCCCATCGCCACCAGATCGTTGGTGGCCAGCACCGCCGTCGGCAATGACCCGCCCGCCAGCATCGCCTGCATCGCGTGATACCCCGCCAGAATGCCCGGCTCCACATCCGGCAACTGCAAGAAGTGCACCCATTGTGGGTTGTAGCGCAGGTCCAGCTTCTCCAGCTTCTTCCAGAACGTCTGATACTTCTCGGAATTGGGAAAGCCCACGAAACCCACGTCCCGGTGCCCCAGGCTGACCAGATGCTCCAGAGCCTGCCGTGTCCCGTGGGCGTAGTCCGGTCCTACGGCGCTGGTGTTGCCGTCCACAATCAGATCGGTCAGTACCACAGGGATACCCCAGTCCAGAATCCGCTCCAGCGACTTCTTTCGCAGACCGCCGGCAATCAGGCAGCCCCGCAAACCGTCGTCCGGCGCCAGGCCCAATCTCGGCTCGGCCTCCTCATCCGCCACCGAATGGAACACCAACCGGTATCCCTGCTGGCGGCAGGCCTGCTCCGCGCCAATGAGAATCCGGTTGTAACCCGGTTGCACGAACTGGAAGATATTCTCCCCAATCAAAAACGCCAGGTGATTGGGCGCGTCGGCGGCGGAAGATACCGGTATGTTCTCCGCGCTGGCAATAAACGTTCCCTTGCCGACAATCCGTACCAGTAGCCCATCCTTCACCAGAATGTTCAGGCATTCCCGAACCGACGTGCGCGAGACGGCGAACCGGTCCGCAAGGGCCCTTTCCGAAGGCAACTTGCCGGCGTCGCCATAGACGCCCCGTCCGATTTCTTCAGCTAACACGGAGCGCAACTGTAAGGGAACGCTCGATCCGGTCGCGGGATGCGTGCTCATTCTGTTGATCTACCAGGGTGGTCGTACCAAGACTTCTCATTAGAAATCAAGGCGGTGTGGGCTGTCAATTCCGAAACTAAAGCATTGACAATCAGACCGGTCTGCTAGTAGCATTGCTTCCACAGCATACCGCTCTAGCTCTGGGAGGCTCCATAATGGTACGGCTCTTACTGGGACTATCTCTGGTCCTTTGTTCCGCCCCTGTCTTTGCACAAACCACTACCGCCAGCATCGTCGGCACCGTCCGCGACGCCAGCGGCGGCGTTGTACCGAACGCCAACATCAAGGCGAAGGCGGTAGCCACCAATCAGGTGCGCGAAGCCGTCACCGACCCCGACGGTAACTACGTGCTCACGAATCTGCCCATCGGTGGATATGAGGTGACCGTCAGCGCCCAAGGCTTCCGCACGGAAGTAAACGAAGGCATCGTCCTGCAGGTGGCGCAGCGTGCCCGTCTGGACGTCACCCTGCAGACTGGCAGCGTCACCGAATCGGTGAACGTCAGCGCCGAAGTGCCGATCGTCAACACCGAAGACGCGGTCTACGGCGACGTCATCGACAACAAGCGTGTGGTGGAACTGCCGTTGAACGGCCGCAACTTCAACTCCCTGGCGCTACTGACGCCGAACGTCCAAAGCGGCGTTCCTGGCGGCGCCACACTGCAGAACTTCCTGGCCGGCGGCATCGCCGTCTGGGCCCACGGCGCGCGCGACACCGACAATGAATGGAACCTCGACGGCGCCAGCATGAACGTCGGCTTCTACAACTGGAACTCGTTCAATCCGTCCGTCGATGCCATCCAGGAATTCAAGATCCAGGCCGGTGCCTATTCGGCCGAATTCGGCTTCCAGTCCGGCGCGAACATCAATATCGTCACCAAGTCCGGAACCAACAGCTTCCATGGCACGCTGTTCAACTTTCTGCGTAACGACAAGATGGATGCCCGCGGCTTCTTCCCCACCACCAAGCCCAAGCTGCGCCAGAACCAGTTCGGCGGCACCATCGGCGGACCGGTACTGATTCCCAAAATCTACAACGGCAAGGACCGCACCTTCTTCTTCTCCAACTTCGAAGGCATCCGCATCCGCCAGGAGCAGTTCGGACGGTTCACCATGCCCACCGACGCGCAGCGCAGCGGCAACTTGAGCCTTACCTCCGCCGGCGCTCCGAACACGACGCCCGTCCTCGACCCCGCCACCGGACAGCCCTTCCCCGGCAACATCATCCCCACCAACCGCATCACTCCGCAGGCGCAGAAGATCCTCGATTATTTCCCTCGCGTGAATCGCCCCGGCCAGGTCTTCAACTACGAAGTGCTGGCCCCGGTGACCACCATGAGCAACTCCACCATCCACCGCCTGGACCATCGCTTCACCACCCAAGATCTGTTCTTCGCCCGCGGGGCCTACGACAACCGCGACCGCCCGGACCCGCTGTTCTTCCCCGGCTTCCAGCGCCGGACCGGTCTGAAGGCCTACAACGTGGTGGCTGGCTACACCCGCATCTGGACGCCTTCCATCGTGCAGGAAACGCGCGCTTCCTACAACCGCAGCTTCATCTTCCAGGCTGACCCGCGCGAGAATACCGACTTCAACATCTTCAACACCTTGGGCATTCCCGGGATCCCGGCCGCCGGCCAGACCAACGGCTTCCCCTGGATCGCCATCGCCGGCTACTCCGCGATCGGCGACCTGACCAACAACCCGCTCATCCAGCCCGACAACCTCTACCAGTTGGCCAGCAACCTCTCCATTACCCGGCGCAAGCACACAATTAAGACCGGCTTCGATATCCGCCAGGTGCGCTCCGACCGTACGCAGGGCCTCACGGTCCGCGGCCAGTTCAACTTCGAGAACACCAATCCCGTTGGCTCCCGCAACTCGATGGGCGACTTCCTGTTGGGTCTGCCGCAAACCACCACCGTCGGCGACCGCGCCTGGACCATACGCATGCGCAATCACCGCATCGGCCTGTTCGTACAGGACGACTGGCGCGTCACCCCCAAGCTGACCCTCAGCCTGGGCCTGCGCTGGGAACCCAGCACGCCCGTGCATGATGCCCGCGGCGAAGTGACCAGCTTCAACTTCTCAACCGGCACGCCTATCCCCATGCAGGCCGGCACGCCCTTCTACCCCAAGGACTGGAACAACTTCGCCCCGCGCTTCGGCTTCGCTTGGCGCCCCTTCGGTTCCGAGAAGACCGTCATCCGCGGCGGCTACGGCATCTACTACAACTACACGATGAATCTGGCCCTGTTCCGCCTGGGCAGCAATCCGCCCTGGGCCACCATCAACACCTTCATTGCCAACCCCGGCGCACCGCCTATCACGTTTGACAATCCCTTCCCACGCGCGGTGGCCGGCACGCCCCCGCCCCCGAACTACGGCGCGCTCTCCAGCGACTTCGGTGTCGGCTATTCGCAACTGCGCTCGTTGCACCTGGCCCAGCAGATCGGCCGGAACGACGCTCTCGAAATCGGCTACTCCGGCAACTTCGCCCTGGGCGGCGACCGCGGCGTGAATGCCAACGACGCACCTCCCGGACCTGGCGCCATCCAGCCGCGCCGCCGCTTCCCCCAGTACGGCGTGCTCACCGAAGTGCGCTCCGACGCGAAGAGCTTCTACAACGCCGGCTCACTGAAATACACACGCCGCTTCAGCGACGGCCTGACTGTGCTCAGTTCCTACACCTTCTCCCGCTCCATCGACCAGGCGTTCTCCTCGGTGGCCGGCAACCCCACCGGCGGCGCCGTGTCGCAAACCTACCTGAACCTGGCGCAGCGCGGGCTCTCCGCCGCGCACCGCAAACATGTCTGGACCACCAGCGCGGTCTACGAACTCCCCTTCGGCAAAGGCCGCAAGATGCTGAACCAGGGCGGCGTGCTCGCCTATGTCGTGGGCGGCTGGCAGTTGAGCACCATCGCCACCATGCAAAGCGGAGGCCCGTTCGCCATCACGGCACAGGGCGGCGCAGCGCGGGTGAACACCGGTAGCGACCAGCGCCCCAATCGCCTCCGTGACGCCACACTCCCCAGTTCCGAACGCAGCATCAACCGCTGGTTCGACACCAGCGCCTATGAGTTTGCCCCCCTCTACACCTTCGGCTCGGAAGAGACCCGCACCCTCATCATGCCGGGGCTGGCGAACGTCGACGTCAACCTGAAGAAAGCCTTCGCCCTCCGCGAAGGCATGAACCTGGAGTATCGCGCCGAGTTCTTCAACTTCTTCAACCGCGTCAATTTCGGCCAGCCCGGATCCGTGCTGGGTACGCCCAACTTCGGCATCATCGCCTCGCACGGACCCGCCCGCGTCAGCCAAATGAGCTTGAAGCTAGTATTCTGATAACCCGGAGGATTACTTGCGGATAGCGATCGCATCAATGCTGCAGGAGAGCAACACGTTCTCTCCTGTTTACACCCGGTACGACGATTTCACACCCGTCTTCGGCAAAGCCGTGCTAGAGCGCCATCGCGGGAAGCTGACCGAAATGGGCGGCTTCCTGGATATTCTCGACAGCACCGAAGCTGTAGAGGTGGCCCCGGTCTGCGCGGCCTGGGCCATTACGGCAAACCGGCTGCTGGCGCCGGACTTCGCGCGCCTGTTGGCGGAGTTCGAATCCGGCCTGCGCAAGGCCAGACCAGACGCGTTGCTATTGGCCATGCATGGCGCGCAGACCGCGGAAGGCGAGGATGACGTCGAAGGCCGCGTGCTCACCATAGCCCGCGCGGTACTCGGGCCGGACAAGCCCATCGTTCTATCGCTCGACCTGCATGCCAACATCACCGAGCGCATGGTGGCGAACGCCACCGCTATCGTTGGCTATCACACCTACCCGCACGTGGATATGTTCGAAGTCGGGCAGAAGTCGGCCCGGCTGATGTTGCGCATCCTGAGCGGCGACTGCAAGCCCACCATGGCGATGCGGAAACTGCCGCTCATCATCCCGGCGGAGAACGCGCAAACCTATCGCGGCCCCATGGCGAAGCTCATCCAGGCGGCACAGGCGCTGGAGGCATCGGGGAAAGCCGAAGCCGTCTCCATCTTCCCCGTGCAACCTTGGATGGATATCGCCGAAATGGGCTGCGCGGTAGTGGCCGTCACCAATAATAATGCCCGCGCCGCCCAGAAGCATGCCGACACATTGGCCGCCCGCCTGTGGAAGACCAAGAAGGAGTACGAAGTAAAGCTGCACTCGGTGCAGGACGCCCTGTCCGAAGCAGAGAAGATCGAAGGTGGCCCCGTGGTGCTGGCGGAGTCCAGCGATAGCACCGGCTCCGGCTCCCCGGGCGACAGCACCGGCGTCCTCAAGCATTTGGTAAAGGCGAAGCTCTCCGGCCCCGCCGCCATCTTCTTAGTTGACCCCGCGGCCGTCGCGCAGGCTTTCGAAGCGGGCGTCGGCGCCACCGCGAAGATGTCCATCGGGGGCGCCTTCGACAAGAAGAACTCCAAACCCGTCCCCGTGAAGGCCTACGTCCGCCTGCTCTCCGATGGACGCTGGACCGCACGAGCCCGCGGCTACAACACCGGCATCACCACCGCCATGGGCCGCGCCGCCGTTCTGGAAGTCGGCCTGGTACAGATATTGGTGGCCGAACGTTCCAGCATGACCGTGGACCCCGCCCTGTTTGAAAGCCACGGCATTGACCCCGTCTACTGCAAGATCGTCGTCGTAAAATCGCCCAATGGGTTCCGCGCGGCCTATGAGCCGATTGCCAAAGGCATCTTCCTGGTGGATACGCCCGGCGTCAGCACCGCGAACTTCGCACGGTTGCCCTTCAAGCGCATTCCCCGTCCCATCTATCCCCTGGACGCCGCCACGCCGGCGCCGGAGGATCTGCGCGTATGACCCCGATGCCACGCGTTCGCCACTCGGTAGTGCTGCTAGCGCTGTTCATCAACATGGTGTGCTACACCGACCGCGTCTGCATTGCCGTGGCCGGCCCGGAAATGCGTAAGGCTTTCGATTTCTCGCAGGCCCAGATGGGGCTGGTGTTCAGCATCTTCAGCCTCTCTTATTTCCTCGGCCAGACGCCCTGGGGAATGGCCGCCGATCGTCACGGCGCACGGGGTTTAGTAAGCCTGGCGGTGGCGGGCTGGTCCGCGTTTACGATGTTCACCGCCTATGCCTGGAGTTTCGCGTCTCTCATGGTGATTCGCTTCACCTTCGGCGCGTTGGAAGCGGCGCTCTCACCGTCGGTGGCCTCCGCGTTCAATCGCTGGATCCCCGCTACGGAGCGCTCCACGGCATTCGGCGCATTCCTCGGCGGCGGCCGCCTGGGCGGCGCCATCACGCCCCCGATTGCCGGCTTCATCCTGCTGCACTATGGCTGGCGAACGCCTTTTGTGGTGTTCGGATTGGTGGGCCTGCTGGGCGGCATTGCCTGGTACTTCTGGTTTCGCAACCGGCCGGAAGAGCACCCTGCCATGACACCGGAGGAGTTGCATCGCATCAAGGTAGGAATGGCGAAGACGCCCGCGAAGGCCGAGAAAGTGCCGTGGGCCCTGTTGCTGCGTTCCTCTCGACTATGGTGTCTGCTGGCTGCGGCCTTTGGGTCCACGTTCCTGTGGCAGTTCTACATCACGTGGTTCCCCACCTATCTGCGGGAGAACCGCGGCATGTCCGTTGGTGAAGCGGGCTACTACGCCAGCATCCCGTTTCTATTGGGCGTTGGCTCCACGTGGGCAGGCGGCATCCTTACCGACCTGATTGGCCGGCGCACGGGCGACCGGTCGGCCCGCACCATCATCGGACTCATCTCCCTTTCGACAGCAGCCTTGCTGATGTCGGCCGGCGTATGGTGTCCGCAGGCCGGCCTCGCGGCTCTGCTGATGGGCCTCGCCGCAGGTGCCGTCGACCTCTACCTGGGTGCGGCATGGTCATCTGCCATCGATATCGGTGGCTCCTCCGGCGGCGCTGTCGCCGGACTCATGAATGCAGCCTCAAACTGCGCGGGCTTTGCTTCTCCGGCACTGATGGGCTGGGTGCTGCAACGCTCAGGAGATTGGAATTTCGTGCTCCTGCTGGGCGCGGGCACCACTGCTGTCTCGGCGGTGCTCTGGCTGTTTGTCAATCCGCGCCGGCAGGCGGCCCACACGTAGAATCGGAGAAGGGATGCCGAAGCTGTACTTGCTGTTCTGTTTCGCCCTGGGATTAACGGCTGCTGTCGATTCTGATCTGCCATCGCCGGCGCCGTCGGTTCGCGCCGCGTTTCCTCCCGGCGTGCAGCGGGGAACCTCCACGGAGGTGGAACTGAGTGGCGCCAATCTTCACGATGTGCGCTCCGTTGCCTTTGCGGGGCGTGGCGTCACAGCCGAAGTGCTGGCCGCCTTCGCCTCAAAGATCAAGCTGCGCATCACGGCGGCGCCCGATGCCGAAGTGGGCCGCCGCGATTACCGGCTCACCACGCAGCGCGGCGTCTATGTCGGCGTGTTCGACATCGGAGCCCTGCCGGAGATCGTCGAAGCGGAAAACAACGATGACTGGCGCAAGCCGCAGGCCATTGCGCTGCCCATCCTGGTGAACGGCAACATCGGCAGCGAAGACTGGGATCACTTCCGGATCCGCGCCGAAGCCGGCCAGAAGATGGTGTTCGACGTGAGTGCCACACGGCACGGCTCCCGGCTGGACGCAGACCTCGCCATACTCGACGCCCGCGGCGAAGAACTGGCCTGGGTGGATGACACCACCATCCTCGGCGATCCCCACATCGAGTTCACCTTCGAGAAAGCCGGCGACTACGTGGTGCGTGTCGGTTCATTGAATGGCGGCGGCAACTACCGGCTCTCCGCGGGAGTCCTGCCCTACGTGCACCGCACGCTACCCGCCGGTGCCGAGGCAGGGAAGACCACCGAGATCACCTTCACCGGCACACTGCTCGATACTGTCGATGAAGCCTGGATTGGCGACCGCCTGGCGAAGGGCGAAATCCTCAGCAAGTCCGCCAACAAGCTGCGCGCCCGCTTCACAGTGCCGCGAGATGCCCCCGTTGGCCGCAACCTGGTGCACCTATCCGCCAAAGGCCGCGAAGTGGCGCTGCCCACCGAGATCCGCATCTCCGACCTGCCGGAGATCACCGTCACCAAGCCCTCGCTCGACTGGCGCACCGCCGCGAATGTTCCCTCCACAGCCGTGCTGAACGGTGTGATCGAACAGCCCAAGGCGTCCCACTACTTCCGCTTCGACGCCCAACCGGGCGATACGTTCCTGTTCCGCGCCGAGTCTATGAAGTTGGGCTATCACCTGGATCCCACCATCACCGTGTTCGATGCGGAAGGAAAGAAAGTGGCCTTTGCCGACGACCCAGGCGTCGACGATCGCGCCGATGAATACCAACTCGACCCGGACCTCAGCCTGCGCTGCGATAAGCCCGGCCCTTACTACGTTGCCATTCGCGACGGCATGTATCGCGGCGGCGATCAACTCCTCTACCGCCTGACAGTGAAGAAGCAGGAGCCGGACTTCATCCTCGAAATGCGCGATTCGCTGAAGTCCCTGTATGCCGGCCAGCAGGATACGTTTCAAGTACGCGTGCGGCGCCGCGCCGGTTGGACGGAGCCGGTGGAAGTCTGGATGGAAGGACTGCCGCAAGGCACGGTTGTAGAGCGGCAGACCGCGGAGCCCAAGGACTCCATCGTGAAAGATACCTGCGGCGTGGAGCGCGTGGTGGACGGCACCATCGTGCTGCTTCCCGTTCGCGTTGGAGCCAGCGAGCCCGGCGTCTACGATGTACGCGTGAAGGCTCGCGGCGTAAGGAACGGCAGAACGGTGGAGCATGACGCCATCGTGCGTTACAACCTGGCAGCGGCCGGCCACGTCTATGGCCCTATGCAGGTGGAGCGCGCGCAGTTCACGGTCGCCGCGCCGCCTTCGGTTCTGCTTACCGTGCCCGACACAGCCAAGCCGTCCGAACCGCTGAAGATCGGTGTGAAACGCTACGGCAGTGCAAAGGACACGGCCCTGCTGCTCCGTGTCAAAGGTGCCAGCGCCGCACCCGTGCCGGTGCCTGCAGCGGCGAAGGAAGCATCCGTACCCGTAGCGGGCCATGCAGGCACCACTATCCGTTTCGAAGCCGTGTCGGAGAAAGACGGCCGCGTGTTGGCGGAGTCCGCACCGGTTCTGTTGCAAGGGAAATAACTATGCGCTACTTGGCTGTGATTAGTCTGCTTACCTTCAGCGCATCGGCGAAGACCGTCGATCTCAAAATCTATCCGCCGGAGGTGCGTCTGCATGCGGGCGAGGGCCAGAAGATTCTGGTGATCGCCACGGATGAGGAAGGCGTCAGCCGCGAAGTAACCGCGGAAGCCGCTTACACCACGCCGGCATACCTGCAGGTGGAAGCCAAACGTACCGTGAAGGCTGCCCAACCCGGGAACGCCAAGCTCAAGGCCACCTTCGATGGCATCTCCGCCGAAGTAACCGTGGAAGTGATGAAGCCGCGCCCCCACGAACTCAGCTTCATCAACGATATCGTCCCTATCTTCACCCGCGCCGACTGTGCCAATTCCAACTGCCACGGCTCCGTGCGCGGGCAGAAGGGATTCAAGTTGTCGCTGTTCGGCAGTGACCCCGACGTCGACTATGATGCCATCACAAAGAAGGCGGACGGCAAGCGCATCGACACGGCCAACCCTGCCAACAGCCTGGTGCTGCGCAAACCGGCCTTCCAGGAACCGCACGGCGGCGGCCAGCGCTTCAAAGCCGGCTCCGAAGACTACAACCTGATCCTGGACTGGTTAAAGCGCGGCGCCCCCTACGACGCCCCTGGCCAGGCCAGCTTGCGATCCCTCACCGTTTATCCGCCCAACTGGCGCATGGTGGGCACCGGCACGAATGTCCAACTCATCGCCGTGGGTGAGTATAACGATGGCTCGGTGCGTGACCTGACCGGCGCCGTCGCCTACAGTTCCAACATCGCCGCCATTGCCAGCGTGAAGCCCGGCGGTCTGGTCACCGCCGAACAAAGTGGCGAGACGGCCATCATGGCACGCACCCTGGGCCGCGCCGCTGCCGTGCCGATTCTCGTTGTGAAAGACCGGCCGATGAAGAACTACCCCGCGGTGGCCGAGAACAACTTCATCGACAAGCACGTCTTCGCGAAGCTGCGCCAGGCGAACGTGATTCCCTCCCCGCTCTCCACCGACGAAGAGTTCATACGCCGCGTCTACCTGGACACCGTCGGCACCGCACCCACCCTCGAAGAGGCCCGCGCCTTCCTCGAATCGAAGGATCCGCAAAAACGCAGCAAACTCATCGACCAATTGTTGGAACGCCCGGAGCGTGCCGACCTGTGGTCCATGCGCCTCTCCGACATGTATCGCGCCGGCTACAACGAAGCAGGGCAAAAAGGCGGCGGCGCTTACGGCCGCTTCTTCCGGGACCAGGTGCGCAAGGATGTTCCCTATGACGTCATGGTGCGCAACATGCTGGTCAGCCAGGGCCGCCACGATTTCGAAGGCATCTCCAACTTCTACTTCGTCAGCCGTGAGATTACGCCCGAAGAGTCCGGCGTCAACGTGACGCAGTTGCTGCTGGGCATGCAGATTGAATGCGCCCGCTGCCACAATCATCCCTTCGAGAAATGGAAGCAGGACGATTTCTACGGCTTCGCCGCCTTCTTCGCACGGGTCAGCCGTAAGGACATGTACCTGAACAACCACAACGGCACCTATCTAAAAGAGTCCGGCGAGGTGCTGCATCCCAAGACCAATAAGCCGGTCACGCCGAAGTATCTCGATGGCGACTTTGAGCCCGAAGCGCCCGGCACCGATGTCCGCGAGAAGCTGGCGAAGTGGGTTACGTCTCCCACCAATCCGTACTTCGCCCGCGCCACCGTGAATCGCTTTTGGAAGTACTTCCTGGGCCGCGGGATCGTGGAGCAGGTGGACGACTTCCGCGTCACCAATCCGCCGTCGAACGAAGCGCTGCTGGATGCGCTGGCCAAGGAGTTCGCCAACGGTAGCTACAGCATCAAGCGGCTGGAACGCGCCATCCTGAACTCGCGCACCTATCAGTTGTCTTCCGTGCCGAACGAGAGCAATCGCAATGACCAGGTGAACTACTCGCACTTCCTGGTCCGCCGCCTGATGGCGGAACAACTGGCCGACACCATGACCCAGGTCACCGGCGTCCCCATGAAGTTCGCTACCCAGCCGCTGGGCAAGCGGGCCATGAGTATCCCCGTGCTCAACTTCGGCAAGCCTCACTACATGATGAAGGTCTTCGGCCGGAATGACCTTCGCGAGGTCATCTGCGAGCGGGACACCAAGCCGAGCGTTGCGCAGGTGATGCATCTGGTCAGCGGTGACACCATCCAGCAGCAGATCACCGGCAAGGATGGCAATCTCGACAAATGGCTGGCCGATAGCTCCCTCACCGATCGCCAGATTGTCGAGCGCATCTATCTTTCCGCCCTGACGCGTATGCCCGCCGAGGATGAGATTACCGCTGCGCTGGCACCGCTTAAAGCCGCCGCCAGACGCCAAACCTTCGAAGACCTGCTGTGGGCTGTCTTCAACTCCAAGGAATTTCTGTTTCATCACTAGGAGCCAATCCGCATGCAAGCCTTTGACCGCCGTTCCTTCATCAAGCTGGGCTCCATTGCTGCCTTCAACTGGCTGACGCTGGGCGATGCGCTCCAGGCCCAGGCGGAAACCAAAAAGGGTGACGACATCTCCGTCATCCACCTGTTTCTGACGGGTGGCATGAGCCAGATGGATACCTTCGATCCGAAGCCGAACTCGAAGCCGGAGTTCCGCAGTAAGTTCAGTCCTATCCGCACCAGCGTGCCCGGCGTGCACGTCACCGAGCACCTGCCGCGATCCGCAAAGCTGGCGCATAAGTACACCATCATCCGCTCCATGACCCATAAGACGCCGGTGCACGTGCCGGCCTGCGGGCTCATCCTCAGCGGACACCTGCCGCTGTCCAGCATCACCCATCCGGCGGTGGGCTCCGTAGTAGCCAAGGAACTCGGCCCCCGCAATGAACTACCCGCGTTTGTCTCGGTGCCCGGTTCCACCGGCTATTGGGAAAGCGCCGGCTACCTGGAGCCCCGCTTCAACCCGTTCGATGCCGGCAATCCCAACGTCGCCAAATACCAGGTGCGCGACCTGGATCTGCCGCTCGGCGTGGATTGGGCGCGCATGGACCGGCGCCGCTCCTTACTGGCCCTGGCCGATGACAAGTTCCGCCGCTATGACTCGCAGAACCTGATCGAGAACATGAACTCCTACTACCAGACGGCGTTCGGGCTCATGCAATCGGAACGGGCCAAGAAGGCGTTTCTCATCGGTGAAGAGTCAGAGAAGCTGCGCGATCACTACGGCCGCACCTCGCTGGGACAAGGCGCGCTGCTGGCCCGCCGGCTGGTGGAAGCCGGCGTCCGCTACATCACCATCACCCGCGGCTTCAACACCTGGGATCACCACGCCAACATCTTCCCGTCCCTGAGCGACACGTTCCTTCCCGAACTCGATGCCGCTTTCACCGCGCTGGTGGAGGATCTGGAATCGCGAGGCATGCTGCAAAAGACGCTGGTCATCGTGACCGGCGAGTTCGGCCGCACCCCGGAGATCAACAACCAGGCCGGCCGCGATCACTGGGCCAATGCCTTCTCCCTTGTCATGGCCGGCGCGGGCGTGCCCGGCGGCCAGGTTTATGGCGAGACCGATGAGAACGGCGCCTACGTCACCAAGGACCCCGTCGAGATCCCCGACTTCACGGCCACCATCTTCGATAAGTTGGGCATCGACTTCCGCAAGGAATACCGCAATCCGCTGGGCCGCCCAACCAAACTATCGGCCGATGGCGCCAACCCGCTAAAATTCCTGTATTCCTGATCATGAGACTTGCTCTGCTGGCTCTCTTCACCTTGCCGCTGCTCGCCGAGCGGCAACCGCTGGTCTTCGACATTACGTGGGTAAACCCGCCCGCCACCAGGCCCGCCGGCGTGCAGCATCGCACGCTGCGCAGCGCTTCGATGAATCGCGAGGTGGGCTATAACGTCTACCTCCCGCCCGACTACGAAAGCTCCGGCAAGCGTTACCCTGTCATCTACTGGCTGCACGGCGCCGGCGGCAATGAATCCTCCACCATCTGGGTTGCCGAAGAGTATCAGAAAGCCATCCAGGCCAACCTTACGGAACCTGCCATCCTCGTCTTCCCCAACGGCGGCAAGCGCACCGAGTATCGTGACTGGAAACCGCAGAACGTCATGCCGGAAACCATGATCATCCGCGAACTCATCCCGCACATCGACGCCACCTTCCGCACCATCGCCACTCCGGAAGCCCGCATGCTGGAAGGCATGTCCATGGGAGCCAACGGTGCCCTTAAGCTGGCTTTCAAGTACCCGGAGCTATTCCACTCCGTGGTCGCCTACGCGGGCTCTTACAAGCGTCTGCCGCTCGATGGCTACTTCGCCGGCATCTCCCCCGCGCAGCAGGCCTGGATCGCGCAACTGCAGCAGTGGTGGTCCGCCGAGGACGATGTCTTCGAACTGGCGAACAAGAACTCCGCGCGCCTGGGCCAACTGCGCATCCGGCTCATCATCGGCAGCAAGGATGTCGCCTTCGATGATTCGGAAGCCCTGCATCCGTGGCTGAAAGCTCGCGGCATCCCGCATGAGTACGAGATCCTCCTCGGCGTCAGCCACGACACCAAAGCCTACTACGCCCGCGCCGGCGCCCACGGTTTCGGTTTCCACTTCGTCAGGTTCAACCCGTAAGAATTGACAACCGCCGCCGTCCTATGATCTAACGCTTAGGACGGCAACAGCGGCCGCATCCACGAAGAGCACATGACGGCCACTCAGATCTCGAAAATGCGCCGCAAGGTGGCCTGGCACCTGCTGCCGCTGGTGATCCTCCTCTACCTCGTCGCCTACCTCGACCGCGCCAACGTCGGCTTCGCCAAACTCCGCATGGCCCAGGACCTCGACTTCTCGGACGAAGTCTTCGGCCTCGGCATCGGCATCTTCTTCATCGGCTACATCATCCTCGAAATCCCCGGTGCACTGCTCGTCGAACGCTGGAGCGCGCGCAAATGGTTCTCGCGCATCCTCATCACCTGGGGCTTCGTCTCCGCCGCCACGGCCTTCGTCACCACACCCACCGAATTCAACATCGCCCGCTTC
>JAEUQF010000090.1 GCA_016789745.1 Bryobacterales bacterium | reverse complement strand
TGGATCGGCCACCGCTCGGCACAGGCTTCGCACCTGGCCAACATCGCTTATCTGCAGAAGCGCCGGCTGAAGTTCGATCCGGACCGCGAAGAGATCCTGCCCTTATAAATGACTCCGCTGCACCGCATCGCCGAGTGCGCGGTGCAGACGGCCGCGCAGGGGCGTATCGTAACCCAGGTGGGCCCATTCCGGGCCTGCCTGGATCCATCCACAGACCTAATCTGGGTTAACTATGTCGTCCCCGTGTGGGCCCTCGGCACGCCGCAGGAGACCTTCGACCAGCTCCAGCAACTGCGCCAGATCTTCCTCGAAAACCGCCGCACGCTGCGGCTGGAGTTCGTCGATGGCATCTGGCCGGAACTGCCGCGTGCGCTGGAACGCTTCGGCATGACGTTGCAGGGCAGCATGCGGCTGATGACGTGCACCTGTGAGACGTTCGTGCCGATCGTGAATCCGGAAGTGACGGTGACGCCCGTCGCAGCCGAAGATGGCGCTGCCCGGCACCTGTTCAACACCTTGCAGCGAACTGCCTTCACCATGCCCGGAGACACCACCGAAGACGAGGACCAGCAGTTGAAGGTGCAGATCGAGAGCGGCTTCTGGCAGCCGGTCTACGCTACGTTGCGAGGCACGCCGGCCGGGTCCGGCATCCTCATCCCGAACGGCGCGACGGCCGAATTGGCGGGCGTGGGAACCTCGCCGCAGGCGCGGCGGAAAGGCGTAGCATCCACCGTCAGCAGTTGGCTCTTGCAGCAGCACTTTGCAGGGGAAGGGGATCTGGTGTGGCTGACCGCCCTCGACGAACCCGCCATCGCCGCGTATCGCAAGATCGGCTTCGTCGATGCCGGCGTACAGTGGCACTACATCGACCCGCAGACTACAGCGTGACCGTGCCCTTCGGCGTTCGGAGTACGGCGCTCAGTGACGACTGATCGCCGCGCGTTACGGCCGCATCCAGACCCATCTTAGCCAGCAGCGCGCGGAACTCCTCCGGCTGCGGATGCCGGAACGACACGGACTGCAGCGTGCATCCCTTGGGCGAATCGCCGGAGGGATGCTCCGACCCGGAGCCCCACTCGATGAAGAACGGCACCACCGAGAAACGCTGCCGGCTGACCTGCAACGATTTCCAAGCCAGCAGCTTTCCATCCCCGCGCCGTCGCGATCCATCTGCCACTGCCGCCACATCCGGCACCGACGGCCGCAGCCGCTGTGCCAGCGCATCGATACCCGCAACCGACGCCGCCCAGCCGATCAACCGCGGCGTATCGAGCGCGCTCAGTTGGGCAACCACATCCTCCCCGCCCTTCGATTGCTTTGGATCGGGCGCGATCAGTTCCAGGTATTGCCGTCCGCCCAGGGCGAGCAGCGCGTTCCAGGTCCCACGCCCGGGATGCACACCGCCACTGGCGGGCCTCACGCCTAGCTTCCGCGAGAGCCACTCGATGCCAGCGTCGAGATCGCGTGTGCCGACGATGAGGTGATCGACGGCTTGCACGGCGGGGCGGAGTTGAAAGGCGGCGAGGACGGCGGGCGATAGGAGGAGCAAGCGCCGGGTCATCTCTCTAAAATACCCGAGCCGGACGCCCGGGCTTTCGTCCGACGCTACTCGGGAACGCGTCAGTCTACACCAGTCGGGCAAGTAACCCCAAAAAGGCAACGTCGTTACAAGTCGTTGTCAACGGACGGTTGGCACTCTTCACATTGCTCGCGTCAGTGGCGAGATTCTCAGTCCCCGTCGATCCTGGCGAGGCCGCTCGCGATCACCTGCTCATCGAGTTGTTCGGGGGTGATCTCCGTTGGGTCGTAGGAGAGGGTGATCACCGTATCCCAGCAGCCGTAGCTGACGACGCCATCAATGTCTGCGAGCGCTTCAACGGAATCCGGATGGAAATCGCCGACGAGCCTATAGCGGCGCGAAGGGCTCGGCAGGTTTTGGTGTTTGTATTCTTCCTGCTGCTCGCGCCAGTGGGCGGCTTGGGCGGGTTCTTGGGGACCTCGCAGTAGCCGTTCTCGTAACAATCCACCAGCAAGCGCATCGCGGACCACCCCCCTGCGTTAGCCGCCCGCTCCAGCCATTGCAAGCCTTCGTCTACCTTGCGTGGTTCGCCTTCGCCCAGCAGGAGCATGAAGCCCAGGTCGTATTGGGACGTCGGTTCGCCTTGCTCCGCGGCCCGCCGATACCAATCAATCGCTTCCGTCAAATCCTGCGGTCCGGTCCCGTCCCCAGTAGCGTAGGCAACGCCCAACGCTCGCTGGGCGTGCTTGCTGCCGAGGTGCCCGGCTCTGAGAATCTCCCTCGCGTAAACTGGACTCTGTTCAGGATCCACGTCATCCAGGCGGTCGGCCATGAACCAAACGGAATCCGCGTGATCCTTCGATGCCGCGTACCGCAGCAGATTGTACATGCGGTCGCGAGTGGCGTCGTCATCGACCGGCGTATACCAGAGGTAGTGATAGGCAAGTTGGTAATGAGCTTCCAGGTCGCCTTCGGCAATGTAGGGTTGCCAGATCTGTTCTACGGCGGGCCAGTCGTCGTTCTTGAGGGCTTGTTCGGTAACGGCTAGGAGTTGGTCTCGGAGGGTGGGGTCCATGGGGCACTGGAGGAGGGAGGGCGACGTGGGCGTCGCCCGCGGACCTGGGGGTCCGCCCTCCAACGGAGAGCTACTTCATCGCGGCGAACTTGGTGAACTCTTGGGCGATGTTGGCGGCGTCGGTGTCACCCGGGTGAATCACCACGCGATAACGGAAGCGCATCGTCTCGCCGGGCTTTAAGGAACGGCTGCCGTCTTTCGACTTGTCGTTGTAAAAATCATGCAGGCCGAAGATATTCGCGGCGAATAAGCCATAGGCTCTCGCGTGCCAGTGGGTTGGATGGCCGGGGTTGGAGGGGTGATCCAGAATCGCCACGCCCACCTGCTCGCCATCGAGCGTGCCGACGTAATCCACCCACGGCGACGGCCTGCCCCAGACTTCCTTCTCACCGACCTTGCCTTCGGCATTGCGCATCTTGCCGTTGCCGCCTTTGCCTTCCTTGATCTGGTCGGCCAGGCGGATGCCGAAGCTGCCTTCCTTGGTATCGCCGAAGGTCACCGGCTTCACCGCCTTCAATAGAATGTCGATGTCGACGGTGCGGTTCTTGGGGTCGGAGTAGAACGTCATGGTGCGCTGTTCGGTGAGCAGCACGGTACCGTTGGGCTCCTGCCATTCGAAGTCGCCGACGATGGTGCCGGATTTCTTCCCGCCCTTCACCGAGCGAATCTTCTTCACGCTGATCTTGGCGCCGGCGTCCTGTTTGGCTAGCGGGTCGCTACCCCAGAAGTCCACCTTGTTCACGTCGCCATGGTTGAACCACAGGCCGCGGTGATGCGGGTGGTCCTTCGTCTCGCCGGCCATCTGTTCCATGGGGTAATGGCGGGTGATGCGTTTGCCGGTGGCGGTGACCAGGGGGTAGAGGTAGGGCTTGCGGACGTCATCGCCGATGAACAGTTCGGTGAAGGGCTTGCCGTCCACCTGAACCTTGATGCGATCGGGGCTTTGTTCGAAGGTGACCTGGGCAAGCAGGGGGAAGGAAAGCAACAGCAAACCAGCAGCGCGTCGAAGCATGCCTCTTAGTGAATCACAGGTCCGTGCAGGTGGCAACGAAGGGAATTTTCGATCTTGATTTGGCATGAAAAATGCGTTCTTGAAACCGCAACGCAACAGGAGCAATCTGTAGGTGGAGGCAGGAGTTGAAGGCCTCCGGTAAAGCTTCCTCGAAGGAGGTGCCCCTGCTAGAACCGGACAACTTAGGGGGCGGCGAGATCGAGAAGAGACCACGTTGCTGAAGCCAGCGTGCGCGACCTGATGCAGTGCGAAGTGTGCACTGGCCTGCGGGCAAATGGAAGGCGCCTACCACGCTAGGGCTAAAGTGGAATCTCTTCCGGGGCGCCGCCCCTTCCGTATTTCAGGACCCTTGAATCCCCGGCTCTCCTATGTTGAGATAGGGGCGACATGATGCGGACCGCTTCAGTTCTTTCCCTGCTGTTTTTCGCCAGCCTTGTTTCTGCTCCTGCTCAGGACAGTTCCCCCGGCACCATCGAAGCCTTCGGTTACCAGTGGCGCGCGCCGATTCTGGCCGACTGGAAGATGGAGAACGGCGTACTCAATCTGTTGACGCCGCGCCCCTCCACCCAGCCGCGGCGGCCGGCGCAGTATCTTCTGGCGGATACGGCCGATTTCCTCAAAGTGACGGTGGAAGCCGAGATGCAGCCGGAGCCCAAGGCCGTGCGGAACCGCCGCAACTCGATGATTATCGTCTACGCGTGGAAGGATAAGGATCACTTTAATTACGCGCACCTGTCGGTGGATTCGGCCACGCAGGTGGTGGTACACAATGGCATCTTTCATGTATACGGAGGCGACCGTGTGCGCATCAGTTCTACTGAGGGCCCTGCCACGTTGACCGACGGGCAGTGGCACAAGGTGAAGCTGGTGTACGACGGCCGCAGCGGGCGCGTGGATGTATGGGTGAACGGGCAGACATCGCCGTCCATGCGGGCGGTGGACATGAGCCTGAGTGCGGGCAAGGTCGGCATCGGCAGCTTCTTTGATATGGGTATGTTCCGGAATATCAAGATCACCGGGGAGACGGCGAAAGGAGTGAAACAGTCGCAATGAGTGTGTTGCGTGACGCGCTATTGGCCGGGTCGCACAACCAGTTCCTGCGCGAGACCGCGCCGAAGCTACCGTTTGTCCGCCGGAGTGTGTCGCGCTTTCTGCCCGGCGAAGAGATTGAGGACGCAATGCGTGCCGGTGTGGAGTTGGAGCGTAACAATCTGCGCGTGCTGCTGACGCGGATTGGGGAGAATGTCACCGAAGCCAAGGAAGCGAACGCGGTTGGCGACCATTATTTGCAGTTGATGAGCGTGATGCACCAGCGGCTGCGGTTACGGCCGGAGGTGTCGGTGAAGCTGACGCAGCTGGGCTTGGATCTGGGCATCGCGCTGTGCATGGAGAATCTGTGCCGGTTGATTGAGGCGATGCCGGCGGACGATATCTTCTGGATCGACATGGAATCCAGCGAGTATGTGGATGTGACGCTGGAGTTGTACCAGCGCTGCAAGCGGCGGTATCCGAATGTTGGGGTATGCCTGCAGTCGTATTTGTATCGGACCGAGAAGGATATCGCGGAGTTGGCGCCTCTCAAGCCGGCGATCCGGCTGGTGAAGGGGGCCTATAAGGAGCCCGCCGATGTCGCCTATCCGAAGAAGGCCGACGTGGATGAGAATTTCTTCCACCTGACCCGCACCATGCTGCGGACGCCGGGCATTTTCCCGGTGATGGCGACGCATGACACGGTGCTGATTGAGCGGATCAAGAAGTTGACTGTGGAGATGGGGATTCCGAAGGACGGGTTGTCCTACACGTTTCTTTACGGAATCAAGAAGGCAGAGCAACTGCGCCTGGCCCAGGAGGGTTGGGATAGCCGGGTGCTGGTTAGCTACGGGAAGGCCTGGTTTCCGTGGTTTATGCGGCGGTTGGCCGAGCGGCCGGCGAATGTGTGGTTTGTGATGCGGAATTTGTTGGGTTGATCTCCCCGGGTCAGGAATTCGGGATAATGAGTGGCACGCATGAAGACTGCACTCATTACCGGAGTGACCGGGCAGGACGGGTCGTTCCTCGCCGAGTTGCTGCT
>JAEUQF010000089.1 GCA_016789745.1 Bryobacterales bacterium | reverse complement strand
GGAGGCATCTGGGTCCATGACGCCCCGCCACTCCTTCTGGGCCCTGCCCGACCGCTGGCTGGTAATGGGCCTCTCGGCCGGCCTGTCGCTGGTGTTCATCGCCATCCTCAGCGTCACGCTCGACGGCCGCGCCGCGCGCCTCATCCTGGACAAAGGCTCCGATCACTTCCCCTATCCGTTCACCATCCAGAACCTCATGCACCTGTTCTTCTTCGTCGGCCTCGGCGAACTGTTCGTCCGCTGGCGCAGCGCCGTGCATGAACTCGGCTTCCTCGGCCGCCGCCTGCTGCCCGAAGATGACGTCACCGTCCTGCAGGCCCGCGACCTCAGCCCCATCCGCAAACGTGTCGCCCGCGAGTTCGACGCCGACAACGGCTTCCTGCCCGGCCTCATCGACCTCAGCATCCTGCAATTCCAGGCCTCGCGCTCGGTGGACCAGACCGTCGCCGTCATGAACTCCAGCCTCGAACTGATCGCCCATCGCGTCGACCTGCGCTACGGCACCGTGCGCTTCATCGCCTGGCTGGTGCCCACGCTCGGCTTCATCGGAACAGTCTTCGGCCTCGGCGCCTCCCTCTACGATGCCGGCAAAGCCACCACGCTCGATGTCCAGAAAACCGCCATGACGCTCGGCGTCGGCTTCGACTGCACCATGGTCGCCCTCATCCAAAGCGCGGTCCTCGTCTTCCTGCTCCACTTGGTACAGGAGAAGGAAGAACTCGCCGTCAACCAGGTGGGCACCTACGCACTCCGCAACCTCATCAACCGCCTCTATGCAGGCAGCCCCTCCACCCCGCCCGCATGAAACCGCGCAACAAGGAAGTGAACATCTTCAACATGTCGCTGCTCGACATCCTGTGCGGCGCGCTCGGTGCCTTCTGCTTCCTCATGCTCGTGCTGTTTCAATACTGGAAACCCGACGGCCCCAACATCACCAAATCCAAGGAAAATAGCGCGCAACTGGAAAAGCAGGTCGACGAGCTGCTTAAGAAGATGGCCACCATGTCGAACCTCTCGCCGGAGGCCGCCGCCAACCTCCGCCGCATGCAGCAGCAGTTTGAGAAACTCCAGGCCGAAACCCGCCAGCTCCGCAATGAACTGCAGCGCGCCCAGGGCCAGGCGCAGGCCTACCAGCGCCAGGCCAAACAGGCCGAAGCCCAGGTGGCCGAACAGAAGAAGGAGATCAACAAGCTCAAGGGCCGCAACCCCATTACAATCATGATGGGCACCGACACGCCCCAGCAGGAAGTCGACCTCTACGTGGCCGACCCCAAGATGCCCGCCCCGGACGCCACCAAGGTCCAGGGCCGCCACTGGCGCGGCGACGTCCTGCTGAACCTCAAAACCGGCTCCGACGTCTGGATGATGCGCGACGCCCCGCCCCAGGAATACAAGGTCTACTACAAGTTCATGGCGAAGAAAACCAACACCGCCGCCCGCGTCTGGGGCTACTACATGCACAACGACAAGCTGCTGCCGCTCCCCGATATCGAGCTCCCCACTGACCGGCGGGCTTACTACGTCGGCAGCATCCTGGTGCGCCCCGACTATGGCAGTGTCTTCCGCGCCGCGCCGGAGCACCTGCCACGTTACATCGAAACCCTCAAAGGGTTGAAACTGACACCAGAAACCGTGGTCGCGCCCGCACAGAACTAGAGCCTGCCGTGTTCAGATAGAGAGAGAGATTTGCATGGTTCGCTGCCCGGAAGGCCACTTCTACGACCCCGCTAAACACACGAATTGCCCATGGTGTACCAAGCCCCCTGACCTCGGTCCGGCCGCTGCGTTGACCGTCGAGCCGCCCGAAGTCATCACCGGTATCCGGCTGCCCACGCTGCCCGTGCCCGGCCAATCCGGCACTTTCGCCGAAATCCCGCAGACGCGCCTGGTCGCCGAGTCCACCCAATCCCCTTTGCCCGGCAGCGCCACTCCGCCCACCGTCTCCGTCTCCGCCGTCCTGCCCATCGCCACCCCGCCCGCCGAGCCGCCCCCACCGGCACCGCCTGTTGCCCCGCGCCCCGCTCCTACCCGCCGCTTCGCGAATCCCGATGCCGCCGTCGACCCCGTGGTCGGCTGGCTGGTCTGCGTCCACGGCCCCGACCGCGGCCGCGACTGGCGCCTCCACGCCGAACGCAACTTCATCGGCCGGGACCCGGCTCAGGACGTCGCCATCAGCGGCGACGATACGGTCTCCCGCGACCGCCACGCCATCCTCACCTTCGACCCGCGCAAGCAGGAGTTCAAGGTCCAGCCCGGCGAATCCACCAGCATGGTCTATATCAACGGCGAAGCCCTCTACCTGCCCCAGCCGCTCCACAACCAGGACACCATAGAACTCGGAAATACGAAACTCGTCTTCATTTCTTTCGTGAATCCCGCATTTCAGTGGTAACCTGCCGTATTCACTGCCTCGATGAGAATCGCCCCCGGCAACGCACAGCATATCGGCGCGCGCCAGCAGCAGCAGGACGCCTTCGGCTTCTCTAACCTTGCCGACGAGGCCTTCGAACGTCATGCCGGCGTGCTCGCCGTCGTCGCCGACGGCATGGGCGGCATGGCCTATGGCGACGCCGCCTCCAAGGCCGCCGTCAAAGCCTTCCTCGAAGCCTACGGCGCCAAGACCGAAGACGAGGCCATCCCCGACGCCCTGCTGCGCTCCATCCTCGCCGCCAACACCGCCGTCTTCAACACCGCCACCAAACTTGGCACCGCCGGCGACACCGGCACCACCCTCATCGCCACCGTCGTTCGCGACCAGGAACTGCACTGGATCTCAGCCGGCGACTCCGGCATCTTCCTCTGGCGCGACGGCGAGTTCACCCTCGTCAATGACACCCATATCTACGCGCACGAGCTCGATGCCCGCGTCTGGCTGGGACAGATCTCGCACCACGTCGCCCAGGCCCACCCCGAACGCGAGGCGCTCACTTCGTTCCTCGGCCTCGACCGCATCCCCATGGTCGACCGCAGCCGCCGCCCCTTCCACCTCCAGCCTGCCGACATCGTGCTGCTCGCCAGCGATGGCCTCTTCAAAACCCTATCGCTCCCCGACATGGCCAACGCCATGCACCTGGATCCGCAGGCCATCGCCGAATCCCTGGTCAAACGCGCGCTCGACGCCAAACACGAATACCAGGACAACGTGACGGTGCTGGTAATCAAGCTCGACCCCGAACTAGCGCCGGTAGCGGCGGTCGTGCCGCCCACGGTGCGCGCCTCCGCACCCGAGCCCCCACCCACTCCCCTGCCGGAGCCAGAACCCCCGCCGGAACTGCCTCCTGCCGCCATCAAGCCGCGCCCCACCCCGCCGCGCCGCTCGCGCCTGGGCTTCGCGCTTTTCCTCGGCGCGCTGCTGCTGGTCGCCGGATACACGTATTTCGTCTTCTCCTACGATCCCACCACCCCCCAGACCGCGCCGCCCGCACCCGAACGCAAAGGCACCGGCGAGCCCTTCGATCTCGAAAAGGCCCCGCCCCTGCAACGCCAACCGGGCCAGGAGCCGGATGCCGCGACACCCCCCGCCGAGTCCCCTGCCCAGCCCCCGCCCCAGCCATGATGCTCGATCCGCAAACCGAAGAACTGCTGCTGGTGCTGGCGGTGGCCATCGGCGTTATTCTCTTTGCCAGACACCGCGACAAACGCCTGGGCGCCAGGGGCACCCAACCCGACGACGCGCCGCGCCATCCCACGCCCGCCGCGCTCCTCAAACGGCCCGTCCTGCAAGGCAGCAGCGGCTACTATGCCGGCGCCGTCATCCCCTTCGATGACACCGAGTGGGTGCTCGGCAGCGATAGCAACGTCGCCAACCTGGTCTTTCCTGACTCCGTCCCGGGCATCGCCAAACGCCACTGCACGCTACGCTTCGATCCCTCCTCCGGCTGCGTCCTGCTCGAAGACACTTGGTCTGAGACCGGCACCTGGCTTGCCGATGGTACCCGGCTGGCGCCCGGCGCCGCCCACAAACTCCCCATTGGCGGCCAGTTCTACGCCGGCAGCCCGGACCAGATGTTCACCATCGCCGCGGGCTGACATTTCCTTGCACCGGAAACCACGCTACCCGCATCATGGAGTGTTAACCCCGTTGACACAATAACCGCGGACTACCGTCCAGAGGAGCCCTTCTTTGCGCCTTGCATCTCTGTTCCTGACCCTCACGCTCACCTCTTCCCTACCCGCCCAACAGCCCGAAACCCCACCCGCTCCCGAAGCACCACGTCCCACCGGCGGTCCCGGTGGCGGCCCTCGCGGCGGGGGCGGCGGCGGCTCCAGTGAGCCCGAGATCAAGCCCTACGACCGCGTCATCACCAAGAACGCCAAAACCTTCGAAGGGCTGTTCAAGGTCCACCAGATCCGCAGCAAGGTCTTCTACGAGATCCCCGTCTCCGAACTCGGTAAAGACATGCTCATGGTCGGCCGCCTCGCACAGACCACCCTCGGCGCCGGCTACGGCGGCTCGCCCGTCAGCGAAGACGTCATCCGGTGGGAGCGCAAGGGTGACCGCATCCTGCTGCGCCTGGTTACCTACGACGTCGTGGCCGACCCCAAACATCCCATGGCGAAAGCCGTCGAAGCCGCCAACACCCCCGGCGTTCTGATGGCGTTCCCCATCGAAGCGCTCGGCAAAGGCGACGCCCCGGTCATCGACGTGACGCGCCTCTTCACCAGCGAAGTCGCCGAATTCAGCCCGCGCCAGAACCTCCGCGCCCGCGGCTTTGACTCCTCCCGCACCTTCATCGAAAGCGTCAAAGCCTTCCCCGAAAACATCAACGTCGCCGTCCTGCAAACCTTCACCGCCCCGCCCGACAGCGGCATGGGCGGGCGAGGCGATTCGCCTGCTCCCACTCGCCCCGGCGGCGGCGCCATGCGCGGCAGCACCGGCACCGTCCTCATGCACTACAGCATGGTGAAGCTGCCCGAAAAGCCCATGCAGCCGCGCCTGAAAGACGACCGCGTCGGCTACTTCTCCATCCGCCAACGCGATTTCGGTACCGGCGAACACCGCGCCTCCGAACGCGAATACATCGCCCGCTGGCGCCTGGAAAAGAAGGACCCTTCGGCCGCCATCAGTGAGCCGGTAAAGCCCATCGTTTACTACATCGACCCGGCCACGCCCCAACAGTGGGTGCCCTTCATCAAGAAGGGCATCGAAGACTGGCAGCCCGCCTTCGAGGCCGCCGGCTTCAAGAACGCCATCCTCGCCAAGGACGCCCCCACCCCACAGCAGGACCCCAACTGGAGCCCCGAAGACGCCCGCATCTCCTGTGTCCGCTGGCTGCCCTCCACCGTCAAGAACGCCATGGGCCCGCACGTCTCGGACCCGCGCACCGGAGAGATCCTCGAATCCGACATCCTCATGTTCCACAACATCCTGGAACTGCAGCGCGACTGGTATTTCTCACAAGCCGGCGCCGTGGATCCGCGCGCGAAGAAGCTGCCCCTCCCCGATGACCTCATGGGCGAACTGGTGCGCTACGTGGTGGCGCACGAAGTGGGCCACACCCTGGGCCTGCCCCACAACATGAAGGCCAGTTCCCTCTACCCCTTCGAAAAGCTGCGCGACAAGGAGTGGCTGGCCAAGATGAGCCACACGCCCACCATCATGGATTACTCGCGCTTCAACTACATCGTGCAGCCGGAAGACAACATCGCCCCGGAACTGCTGATTCCGCGCATCGGGCCCTATGACCTCTTCGCCATCCGTTGGGGCTACAAGCCCATCCCCAACGCCGGCTCGCCCGAAGCGGAAAAGAGCACACTCGAGGAGTGGATCAAGCCGCAGGACACCACACCGTGGCTCCGCTTTTCTACAACCAAGAGCATGGGCGCCGACCCCGGCGAACTCACCGAAGCCGTCGGCGATGCCGACGCCGTAGCAGCCACTACGCTCGGCACCAAGAACATCCAGCGCGTCATGAGCATGCTGCTCACCGCCGTGCCCCAGAAGGGCGAGACCTATGAGGACCTCGGCGCCGTCTACGATTCCGTCATCGGCCAATGGTCGCGCGAATTGGGACACGTCGCCGCGCTGGTGGGCGGCTTCCATAGCCAGCAAAAACACAGCGGCCAGGAAGGCATCCTGTTCCAGCCCGTCCCGCGAGACCGCCAGAAAGCCGCCGTCAAATTCCTCAACGCCAATCTCTTCACAACGCCGAAATGGCTCGTCCCGCAGGATGTGGAGCGGCGCCTGGAACCGGCCGGCGCCATGCAGCGCCTGCTCAACGTGCAGCGCAGCCTGCTCACCAATCTGTTGGCCGCCGCCCGCATGAACCGGCTCATGGAGCAGGAAGCCACCGGCACCGCACCCTACCGCGCCACCGAGTTCCTCGCCGACCTCCGCGAAGGCCTCTTCCCCGAACTCGCCCAACCTGCCGTGCTGGTGGACCCCTGGCGCCGCAACCTGCAGCGCGTCTATCTCGAAACCGTCAACACGCGCCTCAACGGCCGCGCCACGCCCGGAATGTTCGTTTCCGGCGGCACGCGTTTTGCCCCCGTGGTCACCAATCCCGATGACGACAGCCGCGGCCTCCTTCGCGCCGAACTGCGCACGCTAGCCGCACAGATCAGCCGCGGCACCACCACCGACCGCGCCACCCGCGCGCACCTGGACGACCTGAAAGACCGTATCGCCCATATCCTGGACCCGAAGCTGCCCATGCCGTCGCCAGCCTCCAGCAGCCCCTTCGGGCGCCCCACGCTCGAAGTGGCGCTCTCCTGCTGGCCTGATCCGCGCCTGCTCCCGTAGCAGCCATGGTGAACCGCAGAACCCGCTGGCTTGCGCGCTCGGCCCCGTAACTTACTGATTCCATCACTAATGCTGTCACAGAGCCGCGTCTTCAACGGAGCAAAGCTTTACTCGGGCGTCCAGCGTTCCAGCACGTAAGGCGTGAACGCCAGGGTCCCGGCGGGCCCCCCGATGCGCAGCGCCAGCGTCACGTTCCAAGGAGCGCCCTCCACTACCTCGGCCTGGATCGAATAGTCGCCTTCCGCCGTGAGGAAATCGCGGAAGTTCGTATTCACCAGGAATACACCAAGTACACCGGCGTCCAGCCGCGCCACCCGCGCCGCCAGCGCCGCGCCCGTGGCATCGCGCAAGGTCAACCGCACCACGGTGGCCTGATCGTCGGACGTGTTCAGCACCAGTATGCCGGTCTGATACGTCGCCGGCGCCATTACAGGCAGCGTTGCCTTGATCTCGTTGTCGGCCAGCATCGGAATGGTAAACTCCCGCACCGCCGCGCCCGTTCCGGCGCGAACCACCGCATGGCCCGAGAAGCGGTCCGTAAAACCATCCGAGGTGCAGTAGGCCCACGCGGTGATCCCGGGCGTGGCTCCACTGCGAATGGGAATCGTGACGGTGGCACGGGCCGCCAGCGTGATGTCCACGCCCGACCCGGCGCCCCCCGCAAACGTCAGTTCCACCGGCTTGCCGTCAACCCCGTAGAACCCGCAGTGCACCTTCACCTCATGGTCTTCCAGCCCGGTGAACACCAATTCGGTGGAAAGCGTCGCGCCATCCACAATGTACGGAAACACGTGCACCGTGTCCTTCTCGATCAGCGTCCCGCGCTCCCGCGATGGCTTCCCCTGCCCCGATGGCCGCAACCCCTCCCGGGCTGTCGTCACACGCACTTGCGCAACAGCCGCGGCCGCGGCCAGCAGAATCAGCAGTACAGTTCTCCGCATTGGTGCTCTATTCTACACTGGCCAACGCTGACAGCCGGTATCCCGGCAGTGTACGCTTTACCTTGTACCTCCGTTGATGATTCGCTTCGACACCCACGCCATCAGTTGCGCCGGCGGCCGTGACACCAACCAGGACGCGTTGCGTTACTCGGTGAACGGCACGGCGGCTCTGTGGGTGCTGGCCGATGGCCTGGGCGGTCATGCCGGCGGCGAAGAAGCCTCCCGCGCCGCCGTCGATGCCGCCATGCAGGGCTTCCTTTCCAAGCCCGAATGCTCCAGCGCCGCCTTGAAGGCTTACCTCGAAGCAGCCAACGCCGCCGTGGTCGCCCGCCAGGAAGTCAACGCCGCCGGCCACGCCATGCGCACCACGGTTGTCCTGCTGGTGGCCCGCGAAGACCAGGCCCAATGGGCCCATGTCGGCGATTCCCGCCTCTATTGGTTTCACCAGGGCCGCCTGGCAGGCCAGACCCTCGACCACAGCGTCCCCCAGGCCATGGTCGATGCCGGCCAGCTCACTCGCCGCCAGATCCGCTTCCATGAAGACCGCAACCGCCTCCTCCGCAGCCTCGGCGGGCGCGAAGCCCTTCGTGCCACCATAGAGGAACGGCCTCATACCCTTGCTCCCGGCGATGCCTTCCTGCTGTGCTCGGACGGCTTCTGGGATTACGTCACCGAAACCGCCATGGAACTGGACCTGGCCAAGTCCGGCAGTGCGGAAGAGTGGATGTACCACATGGAATTGCGCCTCCGGGCCGCGCTGCCGGAGGCCAGTGACAATTACTCGGCAATCGCTGTTATGATCGCTTCAGCCTAAAGGATCAT
>JAEUQF010000067.1 GCA_016789745.1 Bryobacterales bacterium | reverse complement strand
CCGTCGTTCACCCCTAAGTGGTCCGAAAAGCCCCTGTTGAAGAGCTGGGAAAAGACCAAGCCGCCACTTGGCTGGCCCCGTGAAACCGACTCGCTCTGCCCGAAGTGCGTTCCCGAAGCCCGCCAGGCCATCCTGGACGGTAAGAAGGACTGGAAGGATCTGCTGCACGAGAAGGTGGGCGAAATCAAAGCCCAGATTATCGAGCGTGATGGCAAGATCCTCATGGTGAAGGAGTGCCCCGTCCACGGCAAGTTCGAGGACGTGATGGCCATCGACACGGCCTTCTTCCGTCACCTGGAAGAGTCGTTCCCGGGCCGCGACATCCGCGCCCACAACGACGAAAAACTTCACAACCATGGCAGCTCCACCGTCAAGCACGGTCGCGGGTCGGTACTGACCGTCGACTTGACCAATCGCTGCAACATGATGTGCGATCCCTGCTTCATGGACGCCAACCAGGTTGGCTTCGTCCACGAATTGACCTGGGACGACATCAAGCAGCTGCTCGACAACGCCATCACCATCAAGCCGCGCCGCCAGATGTCGGTGCAGTTCTCCGGTGGCGAGCCTACTCTGTCTCCCTACTTCCTGGACGCCGTGCGCTATGCCCGTAAGGTGGGTTACACCTCGGTGCAGGCGGCCACCAACGGCATCGAGTTCGCCAAGAGCCCCGAGTTCGCCCGCCAGGCTGCCGAAGCCGGCCTCCGCTACCTCTACCTGCAGTTCGACGGCATCGGCAACGCCGCCAACTCGCACCGCGCCGTCGGCAACCTGTTCGACGTGAAGCTGCGGGCCATTGAAAACGCCTGGTCGAACGGTATCGACATCGTCCCGGTCATCACCATCGTCAACGGCGTCAACAACGAGCAGGTGGGCCGCGTCATCCAGTTCGCCCTCGACAACCCGAAGCGCATCCCGTTCCTCAGCTTCCAGCCCGTGTCCTTCACCGGCCGCGACGAAGCCATCACCGACGAGCGCCGCAAGGCCCAGCGCTACACCCTGTCGCACCTGGCGCACGACGTGAAGAATCAGGTCGGCATCGGCGAACCCGCCCGCGATTGGTTTCCCATCTCCTTCATGGGCACCTTCTCCGATTGGGCCGACATGGTCAAGGGGCCTGAACAGAACTGGGGCCAGTTGAGCTGCGGCTGCCACCCCAACTGCGGCGTCGGCATGGCCGTCATGGTCGACAAGGAAACCAAGGAAGCCGTCCCGGTTACGAAGTTTCTCAACGCCAACCGCCTGGCCAAGGACATTGCCCGCGTCACCGACGCCAATAAGGGTAAGTGGCCCTCCATCATCGGCATGGCCCTTGCCGTCGCCCGCAACTACGATCCGTTCCACTCGCCGACGCACTTCAAGCTCTCCGACATGCTGAAGAAGATGGACAAAACCTTCGGCGCCACAGGCAAGAGCTACGGCAAGGTGGACGGCACGCGTACCCGTGCCGACATCGACAAGCGCCGTTCCGACCGTTGGAACTTCCTCTTCATCGCCGGCATGTGGTTCCAGGATCTGTTCAACTACGACTTCCGCCGTACCGAACAGTGCATCATCCCCTACGCCACCCAGGAAGGCGAAATCAGCTTCTGTGCCTATAACACCGGCATCGGCTGGCGCAACATCATCGAAAAGATGCATATGACCGCCACGCTGACCAAGTGGTACAACGACCACGGCCGTCACGAGATCTTCGCTGGCGGCAAGAGCGTAAAGCTCGAAACTGCCAACCACCGCATGGAGCTGCGCGACGAGATCGTCACCAAGGAAACGCAGAAGGATCTGGACAAGCTCGGCATCGCTAAGACCGCGCGCGAAGAAAAGATTCGTGCCCGCGACGCCAAAATGGCCCAGGACCCCAAGAACGCCGAAATGGCCAAGCTGTATCGCAAGCACGTCCTCAAAGAGCCCGATACGGTCGGCTTCGTCCCGCTGGGCACCATCGCCCCCGCGCCGCCTAAGCCCACCACCGGCAAAAAGGAAAACGAGGAAGTCGGCAGCTTCGGCGACTAATCCGCATTCACTTCGAAATCAGAAACGCCGTCCGGGGGATGACCCTGGACGGCGTTTTGCTTCCTTGGCGTAGGCTCAGTTGCCCTTGCGCCCCAGCCAGCCGATCAGATTCTTTTCGGGTGCCCGTGGGGATCTCAAACCGCAGCCGGTCATTCCTGACGTTACTGGCTTGTGGGCATATCTTGTCTTACTCTGCCAGGACAGGCGTAATCCGCCTGCCGGATTCCCTCAAAGCGACAAAAGGTGATAATAGGGTATGGATTGGGAATGAAGCGTATCCTGGTCATCGAAGATAACGAGCCAGACCTGATGATGCTCCAGTTTGCCTTCAGTGAGGCAGGCATCACGGTCGTTCTGGACGTGATCGAAGACGGCGGCATGGCGCGCGAGCGCCTCAAGTCCGACTACCAGCCCGCCGAACTCCCGCACTTGGTGCTGGTTGATATGAATGTCCCAAAGGGCGACGGACTGCGGCTGCTCGAGCATATCCGCTGCTGCGGCTGGCTGCACGAAGTGCCCGTCGTGGTCTGGAGTTCCACCCGCGTGCCCCGCGACCACGAAGCCGCCCGTGCCTTTCACGTGGCCGATTTCCTGGTCAAGCCGGCGGACCTGGATGGCTGGAACCAACTGGCCCGCCAACTGGCTGCCCTGCTCGCCTGACGTTTCTAGTTCTTCTTCGACGTTGGCGACGCCTCCACCACCGGCGGATTTACATCCTCCGGCGTAGCCCTCCGCCAACCACCCGGCTTCGCCGCCGGCGCCGGAGGAGTCGTAGGCACCGGCTCCGAAACCGTGCCCGAGCCCGTCTTCCGATTCGGATCCGGCAGCGCCAAAGGCCCCGCCTTCGATCCCGGCTCATCAATCCGTCGCCATCCGCCGTTTGACCGGCTTCCTGAATCATCCTGGCTCACCGTAGGGGCAGGCAGCGTCGCGGGCCCTCGGTTGCTGGAGTCATCCGGTTGATCTACCGGACGCCGCCGCATCCGCGGCCGGCTCTCCTCCGCCGATTCCGTGCCCGTTGTGCTCCGCGCATCGCTGGTCGTTGCCGGTGCGTCGATCGTCCCGTTCGGCCCTGTCGTAATCACCGGCGCCGCCGTCGTGCCGCCACCCGCGTAAGAACGCCGTGCGCGCACAATCGCCGACGGATACCGTCGCCGCGCGGCTTCACTCAGCTCTACACTGATAGCGGGGCTATCCGCGTCGGCCGCCGCATTGAAATACAGCGCGTACTTCTGACGGATCCGATCCAGCGTATCCTGAAACGCCGAGGCGTCATACACGCTCATGCTATCCCCGCCCGACTCCCGCGCAATCTCCGACGTTCCAGCCGATTGCAGCCCGCCGCCGCCGAACACCACCGGTCCGCTGCCGCCACCACCGCCGGGATATCCACCGCCGGGATAGCCGCCACCCGGATACCCTCCGCCGCCGCGCCGCCGTCCTAAAATGACGCCGCCCAGCGGTCCACCGACGCCACCGCCGGGAAAGCCGATCCCACCACCACCACCGGGGTAGCCACCGCCGCCGCCCGGATACCCACCTCCGCCCGTGCTGCCGCCGGTCGTCGGTCCGTAAATCTGCCCGTGTTGGTCCGGCGCAATCAGCGCACTCAGGCCCGCATCGGCCTCGTACAACGCATTCAACACCCGCTTCTCGTTCCGGTCAAACTCGGTCCGGTCATCGGTGAGAATCACAATCGCCCGCCGCACGTCCTTGCGACCGTTCTTGCGCATGTAGTTCGCCGCATCCACCAGCGCCCGTGTGATATCGGTGCCGCCGTTGAAATGCTCCCGGTCGATCACGCGCTCCAACTCACTCGCGATCGCGTTCCGGCCCTTGATGAACTGCGAATGCACCCGAGACGACCGGTCGAACACCATCACCGCCACCCGGTCGTCATCCCCCAGTGACCCCAGCGCCTGCCGCGACGCCCGCGCCAGCGACGACACATGCGGCATCATGCTCCGGCTCACATCCAGCAGGATGATAATATCCACCGGCATGTCGTCATTAGCGAAGTTCTTGATGTCCCGAATCTGTCCCCGGTCGCGGATGACGAAATCCTCCGGACGCAGTCCCGTAATCGCGCGGCTGCCTCCGCGCTCCAGCACCTGCGCGTCCACGCGCGCCAGCGCGACGTCGCTGCGAAAGACAATGGGCTCTTCGGCTTGCTCAGGCTCCGCCGGTTTCTCGGCCGGTTTGGGGTCCTGCGCTCCCAGGCACAGCGCCGCCAAAAGAAATGTACAAAATGTCTTCTTCATGCCGGAGGCCCTCCTCGGGTACTCTTCTAAAGGTACGCGACGGAGGGCCTGTGCGTTACGTTGACGATGTAAAGGGCTGTTAACCCACCGGTTTCGCTTCGTGGATTTCCTGCAGCGTCCAGACCCGGATCGGATCCCGCCGCCGCGACACCATTGCTTCCGCCGCGGCCTTGGCCCCGCTCATCGTCGTGATGCACGGCACCCGGCTCATCAGTGCATTGCGGCGGATCGTCTTCTCATCGGAGAAGCTGTGCCCGCCCGTCGTGGTGTAGATGATCAGCTGCAGTTCGCCAGCCTTCAACAAGTCCACCGCGTTCGGACGCCCTTCGTTCACCTTGAACACTACCTTCACCGGCAGCCCGGCCGCCTGCAGTGCCGATGCCGTCCCGCGCGTCGCCGCCAGCTTGAAGCCCAATTCCACGAACTTGCGGCCCAACTCCACCGCGTCGTTCTTATGCCGGGCATTCACGCTCAGGAAGACCGTCCCCGAATCCGGCAGCGGCGTGCCCGCACTCAACTGCGCCTTCGCGAACGCCTCGCCGAAATTGATGCCGACCCCCATCACTTCGCCCGTCGACCGCATCTCCGGTCCCAGCGCCGGATCCACGCCTTGGAACTTCGCGAACGGGAACACCGGGCTCTTCACGAAGAACTGCGGCACCGGCAGCACGCCGGACGTTCGCCCGTCGGTCAGGTGCTTCAGATCCTTCAGCTTCTTGCCCAGCATCAGCCCTACCGCCACCTTTGGCAGCGGCACGCCCGTCGCCTTCGACACGTACGGCACCGTGCGCGACGCCCGCGGATTCACTTCCAGCACAAACACCGTGCCGTCCTTGATGGCGTACTGCACGTTCATCAGGCCCACCACCTTCAGCGCCCGCGCCAACTGCACGCTGTACTTCTCGATGGTGGCGCGCTCGCTTTCCTGCAGCGACGTCGGTGGCAGCACACAGCTCGAATCGCCCGAATGTACGCCCGCCTCTTCGATATGCTCCATGATGCCCGCGATCAGCACATCGTCGCCGTCCGACAGACAGTCCACGTCCACCTCAACCGCATCTTCCAAAAAGCGGTCAATCAGCACCGGCCGCGTCTGCGAAAAGACCACGGCTTCCCGCATATACCGCCGCACTGTCTCTTCGTCATAGGCGATCACCATCGCGCGCCCGCCCAGCACATAGCTCGGTCGCACCAGTACCGGGAAGCCCAGCTTGCGCGCTACATCAATCGCTTCCTGCTCGCTGGTGGCCGTCCCGTTCGGCGGCGATGGAATCCCCAACTCATCCAGCAGCTTGCCGAACAGCTTCCGGTCTTCCGCCAGATCGATGTTTTCCGGATCCGTGCCGATAGTCTTCACGCCGGCGGCCTTCAACGGCAGCGCCAGGTTCAACGGCGTCTGTCCGCCGAACTGCACAATCACGCCGTCCGGCTTCTCGGTGTCGTGAATGTTCAACACCTCTTCCAGCGTCAGCGGCTCAAAGTACAACCGGTCGCTGGTGTCATAATCGGTCGACACCGTCTCCGGATTGCAGTTCACCATGATCGACTCCACGCCGAATTCCTTCAGCGCATACGCCGCATGGCAGCAGCAGTAGTCGAACTCAATCCCTTGCCCGATGCGGTTCGGCCCGCTGCCCAGAATCATGACCTTCTTGCGGTCACTGGGCTCGGCCTCGCACTCCGATTCATAGCTGGAATACAGGTACGGTGTGAAGCTCTCAAACTCCGCCGCACACGTATCCACACGGTTGAACACCGCTGCCACGCCCAACTGCTTGCGCCGCTCGCGCACCTCCAGCGGCCCGGCGTCCAACGCCCGGCCCAGAAAGCTGTCCGAAATTCCATCGCGCTTCGCCTTCACGAACTCGGCCTTCGTGATGTCTTCCAGCTTGCGCCCCTGCAGGCCCATCTCGTCCTTCACCACGCACTCTACCTGGCGCAGGAACCAGGGATCCACGGCGGTCATCTCGTGGATCTGCTCCACCGTGTAACCCTTCTGCATCGCGAAGCGGATATAGCCCAGCCGCTCCGGATTCGGCGTAATCAGCCGCTGCGGAATCAGCGCCTCGTCATACACCTCCGCCGTCGATGACTTGCCCGTCTCCAAGCTCCGAATCCCCTTGCCCAACGCCTGCCGGAACGTGCGACCGATGGACATCACCTCGCCCACCGACTTCATCTGCGTTCCAAGCACCGGCTCCGACCCCGGGAATTTCTCGAACTGCCACCGCGGGATCTTCACCACCACATAGTCGATGGTCGGCTCAAAGCATGCCGGGGTCTTCAACGTAATATCGTTCTTGATCTCATCCAGCCGGTAGCCCACCGCCAGCTTTGCCGCGATCTTCGCAATCGGGAAGCCCGTCGCCTTCGACGCCAGCGCGGAACTGCGCGACACGCGCGGATTCATCTCGACGACCACCATGCGCCCGGTCTTCGGATCGATGGCGAACTGCACGTTGCTGCCGCCCGTATCAACGCCAATCTCCCGCAGGCAGCGCAGTGACCCGTCCCGCATCATCTGGTACTCTTTGTCACTCAGCGTCTGCGCCGGCGCGATCGTGATCGAATCGCCCGTATGTACGCCCATCGCGTCGAAATTCTCAATCGAGCAGATGATGATGCAGTTGTCCGCCAGGTCGCGCATCACCTCCATCTCGTATTCCTTCCAACCGAGGACGCTTTCCTCCATCAGCACTTCATGCACCGGGGAAAGGTCCAGCCCGCGCTCCAGGATCTCGATCAGTTCCTCGCGGTTGTACGCGATGCCGCCGCCGCTGCCGCCCAGCGTGAAACTCGGCCGCAGAATGTTCGGATACCCGATCTTCGCCGCGAACGCCAAGCCGTCATCCACCGACGTGATCAACTGCGATAGCGGCGTCTCCAAGCCGATCTTCCGCATCGCGTCTTTGAACAACAGCCGGTCTTCGGCCTTCTTGATCGCGTCGATCTTCGCCCCAATCAGCTCGACGTTGTACTTGTCCAACACGCCCGCTTCGGCCAGAGCTACTGACAGGTTCAACCCCGTCTGCCCGCCGACGGTAGAAAGCAGCGCGTCGGGGCGTTCTTTCCGGATCACCTCTTCGGCGTATTGCAGCGTCAGCGGCTCCACATAGGTGCGGTCCGCCAAATTCGGATCCGTCATGATGGTGGCCGGATTCGAATTGATCAGAATCACTTCATAGCCGTCGGCCTTCAGAGCCTTGCAGGCTTGCGTGCCCGAATAGTCGAACTCGCAGGCCTGGCCAATCACGATGGGCCCCGAGCCCACAATCAGGATACGGTGGATGTCGTTGCGTCTGGGCATCCTTAGGACCTTTTGCTCTCCTTCATGAGGCTGATGAAGTCATCAAACAGATAGTGCGAATCATGCGGCCCCGGCGCGGCTTCCGGATGATACTGCACGCAGAAGACCGGCTCCTCGCGGTGCCGCAGGCCTTCTACCGTGTGATCGTTCAAATTGATGTGCGTCAATTCCACCTTGCTGTCCGCGAACGAATCCGCATCCACGGCAAAGCCATGGTTCTGCGCCGTGATCTCCACTTTGTTGGTGAGCCGGTTCAGCACCGGATGGTTCCCGCCGCGATGGCCGAACTTCAGCTTGAATGTCTTGCCGCCCAGCGCCAGGCCCAGAATCTGATGTCCAAGGCAGATACCGAAAACCGGCTTCTTGCCAATCAGCTTGCGCACCTGCGACGCCTGGTATTCCAAAGGCTCCGGATCGCCCGGCCCATTGGACAGAAACACACCGTCGGGGTTTAGCGCCAGCACGTCTTCGGCACTTGCTGATGCTGGCACCACGGTTACCTGGCAGCCGGCATGCGTCAGCCGCCGCAGGATGTTCCGTTTGATACCGAAGTCGTACGCGACTACCTTGAACTCCGCCGGACGCGTCTTGCCGATGCGTTCGGACGGCGAACAAGGCTCCACCGTCTCGCTCCAGCTATAGGCGTTGCCTGTGGAGACGCGCGTTGCCAAGTCCAGCCCCGCCATCGATGGCGCCTGCCTTGCCCGTGCGATCAACTCTTCGCGATCCACGCCACCCACGCCGATAATGCCGCGCAGCACGCCGCCCATGCGCAGCTTGCGCACCAGCTTGCGCGTGTCCACTTCGCCGATGACGGGAATGCCGTGGCGTGCCAGAAAATCATTGGCGCGCTCGCTGCTGCGCCAGTTGCTGGCCAATTCGGAAAACTCCCGAACCACCAAACCTTCAATGAAAGGCTTGCCGGATTCGCAGTCCGCCTCATTGGCGCCATAGTTGCCGATTTGCGGGTTGGTCAGGCAGACGATCTGCCCGCAATAGGAAGGATCGGTGAAAATTTCCTGGTATCCGGTGATGGAGGTGTTGAAAACAACTTCGCCGGTTCTGTGTTCGCGCGCACCAAAGCTGCGGCCCTCAAAGACGGTTCCGTCTTCCAGGGCGAGCAAAGCATCATCCAATTTGTGTGCTCCTGTTGCCGGAAGGTATTTCCTCTTATTTCACCATGGTTGACCGCCGGATTCAACGAGGCGGCAACGTAAACGAATCAATCAACGCCGGCCGCCGCATCGACGCCGGCACCGCCACGAAGTACCCCAGGCTGTCCAGAACCACGTCCGACACCCCCGAAGCCAGCGCCCCGATCCCCAATCCCGTATCCGGCACAATCGCGAAATTCGCCGTCACCTGCCCGGTAAACGCATTCAACGTCGAATTCCCCTGCCAGGTTGGTGCCGGGAACAGGCTCAGGAATGCCAGCGGCCCCGCAGGCACCGCCGTGGCGTTCAACGCATAGGCCCGCGCCTCGGCTGCAATGGGGCACCCCGCCAGGCGCGGATCAATCGTCCGCGCTACGCCCGGCGCCAGTGACGGTGCAAACGGCACCACCCGCGTATCGGCCATGCGGCAGGTGTCGTTCAGCACCGTGAAGTACAACCCCTGATCCGATGGCGGCGCGAAATACCCGTTCACATCCAGCACCGCATCCGACCCCTGCGACGCCTGCATCTGCACCGTCCCATCCGCACCCACCGGAACCAGCATCGCCGATGCCGTTGGCGTCCGCGCTTCATTCACCGCAGGCGTAATCGTCCGAGGCCGCCCACCGGGCCACACCGTCAGCCAATCCACCTGCCCGCCCGAAGGCACCGATGTCACATTCAACGACACCACCGCTGCCGTCGCCGGCACCCCGCAGCGGCCCGCCATCGCCACCGTGCGAGGCGTTCCCGCCACCAACGGCTGTTCTCCAATCCGCGTATCCACCACGCGGCACGGCGCCAGCGGATAGAACACCAGACTGTCCGCCACAGGGTCCGCGAAATACCCAACCACGTCCAGCGTGGCGTCGGTCTCATCGGTTACGGAAATCGTGATGTACGGCGTGAACGAACTCTGGCTGGCCGCCACCACGGAGAGATTGGAGACCGTCCGCCCGTCCCACGAGTTCAAGGTCGAGGTGCCCCCAACTCCGGCCGTGCGCAACGTCAGGTACGCCAGCGACACTTTTGGCCGAGCCGTAACTGCGAGTGCATAGGCCCGCGCCGTCGCCGGTACGCCGCAGCGTCCACTCACCGACACCGTCCGCCCGGCGAACCGCTGGATAGCCGGTGGACCGTCCGGATGGGCCTCGCCCGGCCGCGTATCCAACAGCCGGCACGGCGTGATGGGCACGTAGCCGAGCTGGCTGTATACATTGCCGAACTGGTCTACGGTGAGCGTCGCCGTTCCCGCCCGAATCGTCCCACGCCGCGGCAGCCGCGACGGATTGGGCGCAACCTGCCCCGACGCATTCGGCGTATTCGCATCGCGGATCGTTATCCACGGCACGTCGCTCGTGATCGTGATGCCGCAATTGGTTCCGAAGTTCGCGCCCAGATACAAAGACTGGCCGGCGCCGTCCACCACGCGGTAATCCGACACGAGTGACACACCGCATGTGGGACCGCCCGACTGCCGGATATTCACCTGTGCCGTCTGGCCGGTACTCACCACCGAAAGGCTCACGCTGCGTTCCACCGAACTCAGATTGCGATCGATACGTAGGGTGAACTCGCCATTGCCGGTGCCGTACCCCGTGTTTACAAAAATCCAATTGGCCGGAGAATTCACACTCCAACCGCAACCTTGCGGCGCGGTAACCCGAAAACCCTCCAATCCGCCTTCGGCCGGGGTTGTCGTCTCGGTGCGGTTCAGCGTCAGTGTGCACGCGCTGCTCAACTGCGTGATCTGGATCTGCGTTCCCGCCACAGACACCTGGGTGCTGCGCTGAAAGCTTGCCGGCGGCGCCGCTGCTACTGTCGCAATCACCGTTGCTGCCCCGGTTCCGGAGGTCTGGCTCAGTTGCACCCAGGGATCCGTTGCCATGGCCGTCCACGGGCACTGCGCACCCGTGCTGATCAGAATGCTGACCGGCCCGCCCGCCGGTAGTGTGGGGAACTGCGAGAGCTGCGAGACGCTATAAGTGCAGCTACCCGCCGCCTGCGTGACAACGAATTCCTGCGTGCCCACCCGAATGGGCCCCTGCCGTTCCGCGCCCGTGTTGGCTGCCAACTGGTACCGCACCTGGCCGGCGCCCGCGCCCAAGCTCTTTTTCAGCGTGATCCATGGGACAGTGCTTTCGGCGGCCCACAGGCACACGCCGCTGGCCGTCACCGCGAACTCGTTCAACTCCGCGCCGCTGCCATGCGTCCCGGACGCCTGTGCCAGGTTCGGAGTGCAGAAGTCAGCGATAAACCCGTTCAAACCGAAGTCCGCGTCGCGCATGGAGCCGGCGATTTCGTTCCGGTCGTTGATGGCGTACGGCGCCGTCGTCGACGCGCCCGGCAAGTCAAACAGTACGTAATCGGCGCCGTTATCCGCTCTTACCAGAATGCCGCGGCCCTCCACCTCGCCCACCGCGATGTTGTTCGCATTGACGCCACGCAGGAAAATCTGTTCCTTTGTATAGCCCGGAATGAACAGATCGAAGTTTGGAAAGTTCCCGGCGGCGTTGCTGAAATGGAACTTGGGTGAGCTGTCCGGCCGTGTCAGTAGAATCCTGCCGGAACTGCTGATGGCTGATGCCTCCACCCTGCCTGAAAAGATTTCACCCAATGTCTGAAAGGTGCCCGCGAGATTGCGGAGATAGGCGCGCTGGAGCCCGTTCGCTGGCACGTAAGATCCGACAATAAATCCATCGTTGTTCAGCCCTCGAGCCTTGATGGACGTTGCCGGGGCCAACGGCGTGGTCAGCGCTGTGAACTCGCCTCCCGCCGAGCGCAGGAATGCATTCGAGTTGGGGATCTCGCCTATTACGTCGCCGCGGTCATTGATTCCGATCAGTTGTGCCGGAAAGCCGTTCGGTGACAGCACGCGCGCAAACGTCCCGCCGGTAGCCCGAATAAAGCCCCGCGGCACGGTCGACCCCGCCGCATACGAATAACCCGCCACTTCTCGGTTATTATTGATAGACCGCGCAACTGTGTTTCCATCGTCGCGAAACAGCTCCACATTCGAAGATTGCGCAAAAAGACAAAAACTGAGAGAAAAAAGCAGACTGAAAAGCATCAAAGCCTCCGCCCGAATATGTCCCGAAAAGTGCAAGTCCATACCATAGCTCTTTCCTCACCCGGAGTCCATCTACACTAAAAGCTATGCCTATCGCCATCGGCGCCGACCACGGCGGCTTTTCACTGAAACAGGACATCGTCGCCCGCCTTCGCGCCGGGGGCAGGGAAGTCACCGACCTCGGTGCGCCCATCCTCGATCCCGCCGACGACTACCCCGACTTCGCCCTCGCCGTCGCCCGCGAAGTTGCCGAAGGGCGCGCCGAGCGCGGGGTCCTCATCTGCGGCAGCGGCGTCGGTGCCGCCATCGCCGCCAACAAAGTCAAAGGCGCCCGCGCCAGCATCTGCCACGATTGTTACTCCGCCGCCCAGGGCGTCGAGCACGATGACATGAACATCCTCGTCCTCGGCGCCCGCGTCATCGGCACCGAACTCGCCCGCGTGCTGATCGACGCCTTCTTACAAGCGAAATTCACGGCCGAATCTCGCCACCAACGGCGCCTCAATAAAGTGCTCGCCGCTGAACGCGACGCGTGATCTTTTTCCCCTCGCGTTTGCGCCAGATTGGGCATGGCGGCACTGAACTGGACACCCCTCTACGATTTCTCCAACGAACGCTTCACCGATTGGCCCATCGTCCTCGCCGGCGCCCTCGGCATGGCCGGCGTCCTCGCCTACATGCTCTGGCGGAAACAGCACACGCTCCCGGTCCCCTGGATGAGTTGGTTCATGCTCGCCTGGTTCGGCGTCATCGTGATCTTCGGCGGCGTCTTCCCCTTCTACGACTACTCGCGCCTCCACACCATGCTCCGCGCCGGCCGCGTCCAGAAGGCCGAAGGCCTCCTCACCGGCCACTCCCTTCAGGAGATCAGCTATCGCCGCTCCGGTGACCGTGCCGGCTACCTCCGCTACGTCACCTACGAAAGCTTCCAGATCGGCGGCACCACCTTCGCCTACTACCAGAAACCGGACGCCCACGGCTTCCGCAACACCGGCCGCCAGAAGGTCCCGCTACAGGACGGCATGTTCCTGCGCGCCTGGTACACCACCGACAACCACGGATTTGCCGATGGCCCGCGGATTCTGCGGCTGGAGCAGGCCGCGCCCGGCCGCTAAGGACATCCAGTGCTCCAGCCAACTCTGCCGCAGCGCCTCCCCAATTGCCAGCCAATCCGGTGCTGCGGCGTGCTCATCCCGCAACCGCATCGCCTCGGCCCGCCAGCGCGCATGCTCGGCAAACCGCACCGCCGGAACGCCGTAGATCTCCGCCTGCAGCGTAGCCAGCGACTCCACCAGCGCCTGCTGCCCGCGCACCGCGCGTTCCCGATGCACAATCCACCACTGCAGCTCCAGCAGCGCTGCCCGCTCCGCCCGGTCCGGCACCACCCTCCCATAAAACGCTCGTAGCGGCGCCAGCGCCCGCTGGTACTCCTCAGGCGACGCCGCATCCTGGAACCGCGCCGCCGCCCGCGCCGCATGCAACGCCGTCACCCCAGACTGCGTCCGCGATAACCCGTACTGGCTCCGCAGCAGCGTCACCAACTGCCCGAACAACGCCATCCGCCGGTGTTCGTAGTACGCCCGCCACATCTCCGTTTCCAGACCCGCCACCGCCCGCGGATCATAGCGATCCAAGCGGCGCGCCCCGCCCCGGTGGTAATCCCAAATCCCCACCACCGCCGCCAACGTCAGAAAGCTCAGGACGATCCGCGATCCCATACCCCCAATACGGCGCCACCTTGTCCTGCGGATGTCTCGTCAGCGCGCCAGCCGCTCCAACTCCGACCGCAGCAGCGATGGCCCCTGCACCTGCTCCAATCCCAGCCGTGCCGTCCTCTTCGACAACTCCACATCCCCACCCGCCGCCTGCGCCTCGGCCAGCGTCCGCAAACCCGACGGCTCCTTCTCCCCAAACTCCGCCAACTGCCGCCGCGCATAGGCCTCCGCCTTTTTCGCATTCCGCAAAGAGGCCACCGGCAGCGTCGCGTACCGTCGCGCCGCCAGTGCCAGCGCCTGCATACCCGCCCCCTCTGCCTCTGCCAGCTTCTCCAACTCCCGCAGACATCGCCCACCCGCCGCCGCAGCTGCGTCGCTCCGGTTCAAGCCGTACAGCGCATCGGCATGCAGGCACCGGGTATCGGCCAGATACGTCGCCAGAATCGCATTCCCCGGCTCCACCCGCACCATGCTCTCCAACACTTCCGCCACCTTCTCCGTGTCTGGCAAAGCCGCCGCATAGTCCAGCGCATGCAACTCCACGACCGCCAGACCGTACCCCGCCGTGGCCTCATCATGCCGTGCCCGTAGATCATTGCGATCGGCAGCGCTCAACTCCCTGGCTACTTCCAGCGACTTGCGGTATAACGCAATCGCCTCCGGAATCCGCTCCGATTGATGCGCCGCTTCACCCGACTTCCGTAACAGCCATCCGCGCAGCCGCTTTTGGCCCGCCAAACTCGGCGTCGACTCCAGTATCTGCACCGCATCCCGATACCGTGTTGACGCCTGGCGCGGATCCTTGTACAACTGCAAATCCCCTAGCTTCATCTGGTAGAACACCCGCGCGCGCAGCGCTCGCGGAACCCCCGGCTCCCGCGCGAGCACATGCTCGGCCTTCGCCAGCGCACCCAGGTACGTCGCCTCCGCCTTGCCGAGATCCTGCAAACTTGCCGTCCCCGGTTGCCCGTAGATATCCCCTTGCACCCCCATCAGCGACGTTGCGTCCAGCCAGTCCTCGGCCGCCGTGCTCACTCGCGTCAACCGCTCATAGAACACCAAACCCTCCCCGGCATGCCGCAGTGCCTCGGCCGGCTTTCCCGTCGCAAACAGCGTCTCGGCCATCGTCTGTTCAATCTTGCCCGCCAGCCGCAGTGCCCCCGCGTCCGCATCCGCCCGCGACGCCGCCGGCACCGCCAGGGCGCGCGCCTTCTCCAGCGTCTTCAATCCACCTTCGACATCGCCCAGGTTCTGCGAATACGGGTTGCCCTGCAAATCGCCCAACTGCCGGTAGGCCTCCGCCAGATCCTGTTGCAGCGCCGGATCCGCACCGCCCTGCGTCCGCAGCTTATCCAGAATCGGCACCACCCGCGTCACCAGCAGCTTCTGCGATTCCGTCGAGCCTGGAATATCGGCAATCGCCTTGTTCAGATCGAACAGCAGGCTCCCGGTCACCGCCCGCAAATCCCGATACCGCTCCTGTGCCAAACGCGCCTGCCACGCCGTTGCCAGAGCACCCCCAGCCAGCGACATCGCCACCAGCCCCGCCGCCATCGCTGTCCCCCGATGCCGCCGTAGAAACTTGCCCGCCCGGTACGCCACCGTGTCCGGCCGCGCCTGCACCGGCTCGCCCGCCTCATACCGCCGCAAATCCTCCGACAGCGCCTCCACGGACCGGTATCGCTGCCCCGCCTCATACGCCAGCGCCTTCGACAGTATCCCCCGCAGGTCCGCGTCCAGCCCACCCGGAAACTCCACGGCCGTCTCCGTCATCCGCGCCCCCAGGTCCTGCCCGAACGGCCGCCGCCCGCACAGCAAC
>JAEUQF010000037.1 GCA_016789745.1 Bryobacterales bacterium | reverse complement strand
GCGGATCCGGGTAGAACCACCGGCGGCAGATCCGGCAGGGGCGCTTCCGGGTTCCGGGCATCCCCCTTCATCGGCTGGCCTATTGGGTGGTGGTCAACTTTTGCCTAGCGGACGTGGTCAACTTCTCCAGCGCGCCGAAGGCATTCGTCTTCGGCCCTTCGCCGAATGCCGTGCTTTACGTAGTCTCGATCCAGACGGAGTTCCTCTCTATCGGCTACCCCCCGGAGGGCGACGTGAGCGTGGGGGTGCTGGGTGTTCGAGTGGACGACCGCAACCCATTCGAGGTGGCGCCCGAGGTCGCCCTCCATGCCCGTCATCATTTCGCGGACGAGCTTCTTGATGTCGACGCGCTCCCCAAACTCTGGAGAAACAATTACCTTGAACATCCGGGAGTCGCCGGCGGACTGCCATTCGCGCAACTTCGCGGGCACGTCGGAGACGGGTCCATTGGTATCGAAGCCGGGGGTAACCTTTCCACTCTCGATGTGAACAGCACTGTCCCGGACGATGTACCGGCCATGAGCGGCCCACTGCCCGCGAACCCGCTTCCCGGAGTATGTGACCCTTACGGCGCAACGCTGACGATACGAGGCTTGAGGTGGACCGGCGTGGCCTCGTCCGTGCCTGTGACCCCGTACCGAGCCCGACCGCTTAGATGTCATCCGAACTACGTGGATGAGGTTCTTGAAGGACTTGGCCCAGACTTTCGATTCATCTTTCTCCTGCCCTTTTGGGCGGCGCGGGCGAAGAACGATTGGTCGTTCGTCAATCACGTTCTGTCAGCTCCGCCAGTGAGGTTTGCGAATCCGCCGTCATGTTTTGTGCGACAGACTTGAGGAAGCGGTCATAGCGCATTCGCGCGCGACGTTTGGCCTGTTCGAGAACTTCAGGATCGGGCTCCGGCACACACGTCAAGAAAAGCCGGACAAGACTGTCAGTCAAAGCGAAGACCGCCTGCTGAGCCGTCTGCAAGGCCCGCAGGTCTCTTGCAAGGCGATCAATACTGGCGCTGACGATTCGTTCGGTCTTGGCGATGGCTGGCTCGCCATGGCGCATTTCGTTTTCAAGTGCTATGCGCACAACGCTCGCCACCGAGGTGCCGCGCTCTCCCGCCACGACCTTGAGACGTTCCAGAAGATCCTGGGGGACCAGGAGTTCGAACCTTTCATTCTTTCGCATCATTTCTCAGCCGCAATCACCTTACGTGAATCTTCCGGTAGGCCAGCTAGCTTGTACCGTAAGCCTATGTTATTGCAGTGACGCAAGATAGGCAAGAAAAAACAGCCACCCCTCCGTATGCTCCTTTATGTTCCACTACCCGTCTCAGGGCTGTTGCCGCTCCTTTGGCTTGCCTCGCCGCGGACCTTACCCGGCCTGCGAACACCGAACAGCGAGACCTGACGAGAATGCGTGATAATGCATGAGAACTTGTACAAGCTAGCTTGTAAATCCTGCGAAGCTCTGGTACAACTCGAACTGAGACGAGAACTGATGCAAGATGACGCTGTACCCGCCTCGCCGCATCTCGATTCTCTGGTGAAACACAGACCGGCGTGCAAGCGGGCGCTGGTCCGCCTCCTCTGGCCGAAGATTCGCGCATCACTGGAGATCGGCCACACGGTGCGTGAGGTGCTGGAGAAGCTTCGTCTGGACGGGATTGAGGTCAGCTATCCCAGCCTGTGCCGGTACGTGGCGGATTTTCGGAGGTCAGATGTAGCTGAGGGACCTCACAGACCCGCGCTGCCGCAGCAGGAGAAACCTCCCGAGGCTTCCGTGCAGAGGCGTCCACGGGACCCGTTGGAAAACGTTCGCCGCCTCACTGAAGAGAAACCACCCGGATTCCGATATCCGGGGACCATGTCGGACAAGGAGCTATTCGGAGATGAAAACAACAACGATTAATGGCGAGACGGACCGGCGGGAAACTAGCCCGGTGACAAGTGCACCCGCTACCGTCCACTTCGTTTTGCAGGGAAAGGGCGGCGTCGGGAAAAGCTTCGTCGCGTCGATCCTCGGACAGTATTTTCAGTCGCGCGGTCGGGATGTCCGGTGCTTCGACACTGACCCGGTAAATCAAACGTTCGCACAGTACCGGGAACTCGGGGTGGAGCGACTCGATCTGCTCAACGATGGAAGCATCGACCAGAGAGCATTCGATGGACTCGTGGAACGTTTGCTCACGGAACAGGGGTTCTTCGTGGTCGATAACGGGGCGTCCACATTCATACCGATGTGGAACTACATTCTGGAGAACGACGTCGTCCGTGTCCTGAGCGATACCGGCAGGAGGGTCTTCGTTCACTGCGTCATCACCGGCGGACAGGCTCTGACCGATACTCTGACCGGCTTCGCTAAACTCGCAGAGACGACCCCGGACCGAAACGTCGTGCTTTGGGTGAATGAGTACTTCGGACGGGTTGAGCGCGACGGCAAGCCCTTGAGCGAACTGCCCGTGTACCGAGATCATGTCGATAAAGTTTGGGGGTCGGTGGCGATCCCAAAGCGAAATCGCGACACGTTTGGCCGCGACGTAGAGGACCTCCTGCGCCGCAAGATGACATTCCGGCAGGCACTTGAAGGCGCGGACTTCCCGATCATGGTTCGGCAGCGGCTCAAAGTCGTACAGCGAGAGTTGTTCGAGCAACTCGACAGCTTGGCGGTTCTGTAGGTTCTGAAGGATGGATCGCAAACGGATCATCGGTGAGGTCGCGGCCAAGCATGGTGTTCTCCTCGCGGAGGATGATCCGGCATTCCTGCTCGTGACGATCGCCGAGATCGCGTTACTGGATGCTCAGACGGACTTCCTGGAAGTGGTACGGCGAACGATCGCCGATCAGGAGGAAGCTGCGGAAAGGATGCAGAAGAGCATCGGGGAGACGCTCGGCAAATCTATCCGACGGGCTCTCAGCGAAGGCGGTGGAGGCGTTCCGCCCCGCCCAGTCCACCTCCGCGGGCGGGTGGTCTTCTTTGGGGCACTCTTTGGGCTGCTGCTGTTTGCAGCCGGGTTCGCGATTGGAGCAATGTGGAAATGAATCTTAGAAATTGGACCTTCCTGGCCTGTCTCTTCGGGCCTCGCTTTGGATTCGCCTTGGCGGTGAGCTATTACCTTGGTGGCGCGGCGATCCTCTGCGTGGCCGTTTGCGGCGCGATCCTGTACCTCTGTCCTTGAAGTGGAAATCGTGGCGCGCGCCGATTGACCGCGCCAGGCTTTATCCTAAGCTGGTGCGCTCAAAGGCCCACTTCGTCGAGCCAATGCTACTTCTCCGCAAGGAGCAGTTGCCCGACGATCCGAACTGGCTGCTGGAACTCAAGTTGGACGGCTATCGCGCGTTAGCATTCAAAACCGGCGGACGGGTCCATCTCCGTTCTCGTAACGACAACGATTTCAACGGCCACTACCCCGGAATCGTTCAGGCCCTGGAGGCGATGCCGGACGAGACGGTGATCGATGGCGAAGTGGTGGCCCTCGATCCGGAGGGAAGGCCATCGTTCAACGCCCTGCAGAACCATGGCGGTGCCGGAACTCCACTCAATTACTACGTCTTCGACCTCCTGATCCTGGGAGGTCGAGATGTGATGGCGGAACCGCTGGTACGGCGTCGGGAAATGTTGGAAAGGGAGGTCCTGCCGAAGCTCTCAGAGCCTGTTCGCTATTCGCCGGAGTTGCGCGCGAGCCTAGCCGACCTGATTCAGTCCGTAAAGGCGCAAAGCCTTGAGGGACTCGTCGCCAAGCGCCGAGACAGCCGCTATGAGCCCGGTCAACGCTCAGGGGCCTGGCAGAAGATGCGGATCAGCCAGGGCCAGGAGTTCGTAATCGGCGGCTATACGGTCGGCGGGAGCACATTCGACGCATTGGTCTTCGGCTACTACGAGGGCGGCAAGCTCATGTATGCCGCTCGAACCCGGAACGGCTTTACTCCGAGACTCCGAGCGGAGTTGATGAAACGGTTCGCGCCGCTCGAAACGCGCACATGCCCGTTCGCGAATCTTCCCGAGAAGAAGGCCGGCAGATGGGGTGCCGGTTTGACGGCTGCCAAGATGGAGGACTGCCGTTGGCTCAAACCATCGCTGGTTGGGCAGTTCGAGTTTGTGGAGTGGACTCCCGACGGGCACCTTCGACACAGCCGGTTCGTCGGTCTTCGCGAGGACAAGAAGGCCGATGATGTTTTGAGGGATTCGGACCAAGGCCGTGGCGAACAGTGACTCCTGGCCCATGTATGGGCCAGTTTGATGATTGACGATGGAGGCTTGGGCGGATGTTTCATACCAGCGAAGATTATGAGGATTTTGCGCGCTACATTCGACGCGAGTCCCGATACGTGTTGGACGAGCGACAGCGTGAGTTCCTTGAGTCTATTGTGGAGACCAGTAAGAAGCGGACGACCACACTACCGCAAGGCCAGATTCTATGGCGTGCGGCCCAGGGCTATGTTGCTGAAGAAGGGATACACCCCCACGACGTCTTCTTCCTCGAATCGATTGAACCGCATGCCGCCGAGCGCATGAAACCGCTACGAGACAAAGCCTACGAAGGGCGCGTTAACCCCAAGGGCGTTCCGTGCCTCTACATGGCCACGAGCGCCGAGACCGCAATGATGGAAACTCGCCCTTGGGCCGGTTCTGTTCTCACTGTTTCTCAGTTGGTCCTGCTGAAGCAGGTCACAGTTGTTGATTGCACGTTGCCCGCCACCTTCAATCTCGATATCAAGACTCAGGATCAACTGGAGAACAATAGCTGGTACGTCCTGAATGAGGCATTTTCGCTCCCGGTATTTCACGCAGAAGACATCGCAGATTACGCGCCGACACAGTACATCGCGGAAGCATTTCGGGCGGCGGGATACGACGGAATCATGTACGCCAGCCAGGTTGGCGACGGTAAAAACATCGCATTATTCGATGTCCATGCAGCCGCAGTCGCAAGTAGGCAACTGCGCCGGTCCAAGAAGCTGTCCTTTATCTTTGCCAAAGTCGGTCCTGTTCTTTATGAGGACCAGTACAAAGCGCGCCTTCTGGAGAGCGAAGAAGAGTCGACCGCCGGAAACGCAATGTGATCGATTAGGTGCCATCTGAAGTTTGGGAGAACGTAGTCCCGAGGGTAATGCTCACTGCTGCCTGAGGTCGACGGCGCGGCGTAGATTCAGCGCGCGCGGCAAGTGAGTGCAGCATAAGCCTTCTTCAGCGTTCGCTCTACATACTCTGCCTGTCTCTTGTCCGTCCCCTTATGACGTAAGTCTCTGCTCCGAAGCGCATCTCTGACAACGTTTTCCGACACTCCATGTGCGAGGGCATAGACTGAATAGGCCAAGTCCGCCCTGGTATTGTCGCCGGCGTACGCGGGTCTGGCGCGGAAGAACTCGATCGACTTCGTTTCGGGGGCTTGCACGTGGAGACGAGGCTCCGACCGCAGCGTCTGCTCCTTACGCCTGATCTCGATCTCGCGAGAGACTTCGTCGACGAATCTCTGCCTGTACGCATACGGTTGGCCGCTTGCCTCAACAAGCCGAACGAACGGGTACAAACCACTCGATTCATACCTCGGTTTCCGATTCGTCAGGCCGGCAAGCCGACCAAAATGTCGCCAGTCCGCCGCGCCCCGATCTCCACCGAAATGTTCGGCCAACGCACGTGCCGCCGCGGTGGATTCCGCTCTGGGTAGGACGCGGCCGTGATTAAGCCACGCCTGGAAGTTGCCGGGCGATGTTTCCACGACGATCGCCGGTTGGAAAGTATCCGTCCGACTAACCCCTGTTGAGTTGATGGTTCCTCGTCGCTGACGATAGCGGCATGGCACGAGCAAGAACGCAAGAGATCGAACAACTCCTCCGGGACTACGCAGACCGGGGTGACATGACACGGAAGCAATTCTGCGAGAGCCGTGGCATGAGCTTTTCGGCGCTGGATTACTACCTGCGAAATTACGGCAAGGCGAAGCCGACGCAGGAACAGCCGCGGATGGCAACGGTGCGGCTTACTTCGCCAGAGGCGGCGACCAATGCAGGCCAGGGTCCCTTCCGCCTGGTGCTGAGAAACGGCCGCAGCATCGAATGCGGGCGAGAACAACTGGAGCAGTTGATTCGCGTGGCAGAGAGCCTGCAATGATGTTCGGCCTCGGGCCGGCAACCAGGATCTATCTCGGTCTGGACCCGATAGACATGCGCAAGGGATTTAACGGCCTTTACGGGCTGGTTCGCGATCGCCTGGGGCAGGATCCAACCAGCGGCCACCTGTTCCTGTTCGCAAACAAGCAGCGAACAAGAGTGAAGGTGCTTGTTTGGGATGGCAGCGGACTATGGGTTTGCGCAAAGCGGCTGGAGAAGGGCCGATTCTGCTGGCCTGAACCGACAGAAGAACAGGAATCGCACTGCGTGACGATGCGCGCCGAGGAGTTGGCGATGCTGCTGAATGGGCTGGATCCAGCGCGAAGCCGGCGGCGCAACTGGTACCAGTTGGCGAGTTAAAAAAGTGGCCATTTCCTGCAAGAAAGCGGCTCCATTTTAGAGTAACTTCGTGTAATCTGTATCTTCCCCGTGAGCAAGCCCGGCACGCGCACTCCCGAAGAACAGCTGAAGCGGAAAGACGCTCAGATTGTGAAGCTGGAGCATCAGTTGTATTGGGCGGAGTTGAAGATCAAGAAGCTGGAAGAGACGCTACGCCAGGAGCGCATTGCGCGATTCGGAATCCGTAGCGAGAAACTCAGCGATCTGCAGTTGGCGCTGCTGGATGAAGAGCCGAGCGTAACTGCCGATGAAGTATCCGCCGAAGCAGA
>JAEUQF010000034.1 GCA_016789745.1 Bryobacterales bacterium | reverse complement strand
GGAAGACGGCGCGGCGAACGGCATCGACGCGGAGGTCGCGCAGGTCATGGCCATCGAGCAGGATGCCGCCGGACTCCGGGTCGTAGTAGCGCGCAAGCAACTCGCCGAGGGTGGACTTTCCGGCGCCACTAGGACCGAGCACGGCACATACCGTACCGGCTGGGATCGTGAACGACAGCCGGTCCAACACCGTGTGGGCGCCGTGATGGAAGGTGACCTCGCGGCATTCCAGGTGGCCGCAAGGCGAGGGCAGATCCCGTGCGCCGTCGCGGTCCGTGATGGCGGGGGGTGTGTCGAGCAGTTCGTAGACCCGGTCGAGCGACACCGCGCTGGTCATGATAGACGTGTACAGACCCATGAGGTTCTGTACCGGCGAGAGCAGGCGCGCGTGATAGGCCATGATAGCGACGAGCGAGCCGGTGGTGATCTCGCCGCGGATAACCATCAGCCCGCCGTAGAAGAAGAGCGCGCCGGAGACGCAGGCCACGAGGGTTCCCGGAACGGCTCCGGTAAGGAACGACACGATCTGCATCCGGAGCAGAGCCTCGACGAACGAGGAGTTCTTCTGGTGGAAGCGGGCGGCTTCGCGCTCCTGGGCCGCCGATGCCACCACGGTACGAACGCCCAGCAGCGTCTCCAGCAGGAAGCTGCCGATCTCGGCGCTGCGTTCGCGCATCTGGCGCACCTTGGTCTGCAGCCGTTCCTGAAAGGCATGCGTCGCCCACAGGCTGAGCGGGATGGCGATCAGACTCAGCAGCATGAGTTTGCGGTTCAGGGAGGCCATGATGGCGGCGCTACCAAGAAAGAAGACGATGTTGGTCAAAACGCCCATCAGGCTGTCGGAGGTGAGGCGTTGCACTTCGGAAATATCGTTGTTGATCCGCGAGATAACGTCGCCCATCTTCATGCCGGCCCAGAAGCGCGGCGAAAGGCGCTGGAGGTGACGGTAAAGGTCCAGACGCATGTCGAAGAGCACGCTGGAGGAGGCGCGGACGTAAACATAGCTGGAGAGGATGTTGAGCAGGAAGCCGGCGACGGTGGCGGCAATCGTGATGGCGCTGATCCAAATGAGGGCGCGGACATTGCCTTTAAGTAACGCTTCATCAATTAACAGCTTTGAAAAGTAGGGCTGCAGCAGGGTCATGGAGCTGGCGGCGGCGCCGACCAGGAAGACCCAGACGAAGCGGGGCCAATAGGGGATGGCATAGCGCAGCGCGCGGCGGTAAGTGGCCTTCAGGCTTCGGTTTGGCAAGGCAATGCCCCCCTTGGAAAAGATTTAAGGACAGTAACGCTGCGCCCCAAGCGCAGGTCGGAACGCAGTCCGGACTGGGGACAATGGCTAAAGCGTACGGGGGAAGGTGACGAAGGTACTGGTATCGTCTTCTGTTATACTAACGCAAAGCTCTTCAAGGGTTTTCAACACTGTATGAAAATAACTCGTACCACCACGTCGTATCTTGCCTTGTGCCTGTACGCCGCTGTGTCTGCCTACGGACAGGTGTCCGCGGGCTCGCTCGGCGGGTCCATCACAGACCCATCCGGCGCCGGGATTCCGGGCGCCAAGATCGTAGCCAGCAACCCGGCAACCGGGAGCAATATTGAGACTGTCAGTTCGGAAGCGGGATTGTACGTCTTCCCCGCCCTGCCTCCCGCCGTGTACACGGTGTCGGCGGAGAAAGCCGGCTTCAAGAAGCTGAACCGGCAGAATGTGGAAGTCCGTATCGCGCAACGTCTGGATTTGAACCTCACCCTGGAAGTGGGTGATGTGAGCCAGGCGGTGGAAGTGACGGCGGAACTGCCGGTGCTTGAAACTTCCACTTCTGAGCGCGGCACCAACCTTTCGCAAAAGTTTCTCTTGGACCTGCCGCTGTTCACCGGCGGCATCCGCAACCTCCGCTCGTTCGTCAGCTACCTGCCGGGCGTTTCGGCCGGTTCGGGCGAAATGAGCGTGTCGGGCTCGGGCGGCCGTGCACAGGAAGTGCTGCTGGACGGCGCTTCGATGACCATTCCGGAATCGGGCGGCACGGTGTTCAACTTCCCGGCTGCCGACATGTTCCAGGAATTCAAGATGGTGCAGAGCACGTTTGCTGCTGAATATGGCCGCTTTGGCGGCGGCGTGGAACTCTACACCACGCGCAGCGGCACCAACTGGTATCACGGTTCGGCCTTCTGGAACATTCGCCGCGATATTTTTAACGCCAACTCGTGGGCGAACAACTCTCGTGGCGCGATCCGCGCCAAGGAGCGTTTTAACGAGCAGGGTGGCGCGGTCGGCGGTCCCGTGTGGATCCCGAAAGTTTACAACACGGACAAGAACAAGACGTTCTTCTATTTCACTTACACGCGTGACGGCCGTCCGGCGTCGATCATCGGCACGCCGGTCAACACGGTGCCGACGGCGGCCATGAAGGGCGGCAACTTTGCCGGCGTGGCGACGATTTACGACCCGGCTACCACGTCGGGCAGCACGCGCCAGCCGTTCCCGAACAATGCCATTCCGACGTCGCGGTTCAGCCGGGTGGCCAGCAACATCCTGCCGCTGATTCCGAACCCGACACGCGGTACGCTGGCGTCGAACTACGACTTCATCAGCACCCAGATCTACAGCCAGTACATCTGGAGCCTGAAGTTCGACCACAACATCACCGACAACAACCGCGTCAGCTTCTTCATGAGCCGGGAAAACCAGGAGACGGACCAGGTCGTGAATTTCACGGGTCCGCTGGGCCACGGCCTGATCAACGGCCAGAAGCCGTACAACTACCGCGTCAACCACGACTGGAACCTCAAGCCGACGTTCCTGATGCACAGCACGTTCGGCTTTACGGCACAGCGCCAGACCTGGGACAACCCGAACCAGAACGGATTTGGTTCGCGGATCGGCATCCCCGGCCTGCCTGCCGCCGCCGACGCGTTCCCGCGTATCCTCTGGAATGGCCGCGCCGGCCTGACCCCCTGGGGCGTTCAGGACGGCAAGGTTGCCAACGGCGGCCAGAACAACGACACCTGGATGGCGACGCAGAGCTTCAGCTGGCTGAAGGGCAAGCACGAATTCAAGTTCGGATGGGATGCCCGCTGGCTGGGGACGCTGGGCTTCGACAACGCCGCGTCCAACGGCCGCTACTTCTTCAACAGCGCGCAGACGGCACTGCCGACCGCGCTGACCACCACCGGCCACGAGTTCGCCAGCTTCCTGCTGGGCGCCGTAGATCAGGCCGACAGCGTTGTGTTGCCGGTGCTGTTTGACCCGATCCGCTACCGTTACGCCGCCGGCTACTTCCAGGACAACTGGCGCGTTGCTTCGAAGCTGACCCTCAACGTCGGCGTGCGTTACGAAGTACCGATCGGCTGGCACATTCCGAACGGCTACAGCTTCATGGACTTGGCCAAGCCGAATCCGGCGGCCGGCAACCTGCCCGGCGCCTACAGCTACGCCGGAACGGGCGCTGGCCGCACCGGCCAGACCCGTCCGTATCCGACGGACTTCACCAACATCGGTCCGCGTTTCGGCTTCGCCTACCAGCCGCTTTCGAAGACCGTCATCCGCGGCGGCTTCGGCATCTACTACCAAACGCTGGGCAACGGCGGCTGCGGCTGTCGCGAAGGCTTCGCCGGCACCAACACCGTGCAGAGCGATGGCGTGAACCCGGTCATCAACATCGACGGCGGCGTACCGGTTTCCCCGTTTTACGCTCCCCCGCCGAACCTGAACCCCTCGGCTCTGAACTTCCAGAACGCCAGCTATCTTGGCCCCACGTTCGGCAACGCGCCGCGCGTGTACAACTGGAGCTTCGAAATCCAGCAGGAGATCAAGGGCTTCCTGTTCGACATCAGTTACCAAGGCAACCGCGGTACGCGGTTGGCCTCGACAGTGGACCTGAACCAGCTGCCGGTCAGCCAGCTCTCGAAGGGCACGCTGCTGCAGCAGCCCATCACCAGCACGGCCGCCCAACAGAACAACATCACCGCGCCGTTCTCGGGCTTCGGCAACCGTTCGGTGGCACAGGCGCTGCGTCCGTTCCCGCAGTACCTCAGCGTCTACAGCCGCAACGCCGGCGTGGGCCGCTCCTGGTATGACTCGCTGCAGACGAAGTTCGAAAAGCGCTTCGGCACCTGGCAATTGCTGGCCAACCACACCTGGTCCAAGAGCCTGGGCGTGGCGCACTTCCGCCAGATCTTCTCGCAGCTGGGCACGGCTATCCCGCAGGATTACTACAACATCAACGATGCGAAGGCGCTGATGCCGTTCGACCAGACGCACATCCTTAACATCATCAACACCATCGACCTGCCGTTCGGCAAGGGCCGCAAGTTCCTGAACACCAGCAACCCGGCGGTTGACCGCTTGGTGAGTGGCTGGAATATCTCGACCATCCAGCGCTATACCTCCGGCAACGTCATCCAGGCCGTCACCCCCGGCAACCCGCTGGGTAACGGCGTGCTGTTCGCTGGCGTGACGAAGGCCAACCGTGGGTCCGGCGCCATCCAGACCGGCATCGACCGCGGCACGCTCGATCCGAACAACCCGGCGACGCGCTGGTTCAACCCGACTGCCTACACGGCTGCTCCCAACTTCACGCTGGGTACCGCCGCGTTCTTCGACGACCAGTTCCGCCAGCCCCCGGTGCTGACGGAAAACATCGCTCTGCAGAAGCGCACGGTGATCTTCGCGACTGACAAGAACCCCGTGGTGCTCCTGCTCCGCATGGATGCGTTCAACCTGTTCAACCGCACCGCCTTCGGTGGCGTGGTTGGCGTGGTGGGCAATGTCAACTTCGGCCGTCCGACGGCACCGCAGGTTGGCGCCCGCCTGATCACGATGGGCGCGCGCATCGAGTTCTAAACGGCGCATTACAGAAAGCAGTAAGGAAGGGCTCGGGAGCGAACCTCCCGGGCCCTTTTTCTATCTTGTTGGTACTGCTGTTCTAGCGGGGTAGGTCCATCGCGGACTTGTCTGACGCTGGGTATTACAGTCTAACGGAACTAAAGTAAGTTCTAAGAAGTTTTCTAAGGTGATTATTCCGTTACTCTCCGGCCCGAGGTACTGTAATCTGTTTTTACCAAACGTTGAGGAGAGACAACCGATGGCTACTTACCAGATTGATTCGATAGTAGAAATGCTCAGCCGGAACATGCTTTCGGCCGATGAGTTTCAGACGCTCTTCCGCAAGCTGTCCTCATCGGACAGAATGACGCTGCTCGAAAAGTTGGACCGCGCCGCCGAGTCCGCCGCCGCCCGCCGTAACTAGCGCCCGTCTGATTTAACGGTCTGCGCTCTGGCGCAAGCGTGATACCTGCCCGATTCGCACCACCCTCTTAAAACGGGAGGTTCCTCTAAGGCCTCCCCCATGGAGGCTCTTGGTGTTTCGATTCTATCTCTGGGTATCTCTCGGATTCCTGATCCTGGCGGGCAATCCCGCCACGGCAACCATCCTTACCTTCGACATCACCGATCCCATCTATCCGCTTCGGGAGAACTTCCCCGAAGGCGAGACCATCGACCAGACCTACGGGGACCGCGTCAACAGCCTGTCCACATCGTCCGGGGGCGTGACGTTCGCCTACGGCGCCGGGGCGGAAGGCTTCACCCCAAACATCACGGTCAGCTACGATCCGGGCTCCATCTTCACGGGCGGCCCATCGCTGTGGCGGTACGATTACGGGAACCTGACACGCGTTCTCTACCAGGGCAGCACCAACACCGGCCTGGGATTCGACTACAACTATCTGACGGTTACCTTTACCGCCGACCCCGGCTACGACGTCGTGCTATTTGGCTTCGACCTTGGCGGCTGGAATCAGACCGACCGTACAGTGAATGCGGTGGCGGTCTACAACAACTTCTTCAACGGCTTCTTCCCGGCCGACAATCGGGTGTTTCTGGACGCCAACGCCACGGTGTTGGGCGCCGGCCCGACGCATTCTACCTACACGTTCAACAGCCCGATCCGTGCCAACGTCGTCACCATCTTGATCGAAGCCGATAACCTGGGGGCCGACAGCGAACTGGTCGGGATCGACAACATCCGCTTTGGACAGGATCTTGCGTCGACGCCCACCGCGGTGCCCGAACCCGGAACGCTGGGCATGGCGGCAATCGCCCTGCTGGCGATCGGCGCTACTGCCCGGTCACGGGCTTAAGCTGATTGCAGGTGTAGGAGGCGCGATCAAGCGCCAGTTTGGCCTGGTCGATGTCGCCGGCGCGGACCAGTTCGGCGGCATCCTCCAGGAACCCCTGCATCTGATAAGCGATGGACAGATCGCGGGCATTCACGTTCATCCCACGCTTGGCCAGCCGTTGCGCCAGGGCATCCAGGTTTCGCTGCGCCTCAAAGATGCGGCTGGAGACAGCGCCGAACTGCGGTGCCTTGTCGCGCCACTGCTGGCGCTTCGCTTCGGGGACACTGGTATCGGGATCGGGGAGCGGGATGGGCTGGCGGTTAGTAGGCGGCAGGGAGAAATCGACGGCGTCCAGGCCCTGCGGTTCTCTCTGGCGCTGCGCCCCGATA
>JAEUQF010000020.1 GCA_016789745.1 Bryobacterales bacterium | reverse complement strand
GGAGAAGGCGGCGCGGTTGCGCGGGGTGTTGATCCATCAGCACGGCTGCGGGGTGGGCGCGGCACGCGGCGGGCAGACCGCGGCTTACGATCTCCACTGGCAGGCGCTGGCCGCCAAGTGGGACCTGGCGCTGCTGGGGCCGGCGTTTCATGTCGAGAAGGAAGAGCAGGGCTGCGGCTGGTCGCAACCGACAGGCGGGTCAGCGAAGGCGCTGCTGCGCGGGTTGAAGGACCTGGCGGCGAAGTCCGGCAAGCCCGAGTTGGAGACGGTGCCGTGGGTGTTGTGGGGCCATAGCGGGGGAGGGAACTGGTCGGCGGGGATGCTGCATCTGTATCCCGGGCGCATTGTGGCCATCTGGTTCCGGTCGGGCGCGGTGGCAAGGATCACGCCGCCTACACCGCCCCTGCCGGAACTGCCCGCGGCGGCGATGGCTGTGCCGATGATGACGAATGCGGGAGTGAAGGAGAAGGAAGGCCGCTTCGCGCCCGCATGGACCGGTAGCATGGGGACGTTCCAGACCTATCGGGGTAAGGGCGCGCCGATCGGCTTTGCGCCCGATCCGCGCACTTCGCATGAGACCGGCGATCAGCGCTACCTGGCCATCCCGTTCTTTGACGCCTGCCTGCGGCTGCGACTGCCCAAGAGCGGGAGTGTGTTGCGCAACGTTCCGGCGAAGGGCGCCTGGTATGGCAAGGTGCTGACCGATGAGATCGTACCGGCGGCCGATTGGAAGGGGCGGCCGGAGGAGGCTGTCTGGCTGCCGGACGAGCGTGTGGCCAAGGCTTGGGCGGAGTATGTGCGCACGGGCGCGGTGAGCGACTCGACGCCGCCAGCCGCTCCGTTTGATGTGAAGGCTGGCGCTTCGGCAGAGGGCGTGGAAGTGACGTGGGATGCGCTGGCTGACTTCGAAAGCGGGCTGCAGGCGTTTCGCATCGAGCGCGATGGCCAGGTGATCGGGCAGGTGCCGGAGAAGCCGGTGGGCAAGTTTGGGCGGCCCTTGTTTCAATCGATGTCGTACCACGACACGCCGGAGCGTCCGTTGCCGGAGATGACGTATGTCGATGCGGGCGGCAAGCCTGGCGCAAAGTACCGCGTGATTGCGGTGAACAGCGTGGGCCTCGCGTCGGCGCCCTCTAAGCCAGCACCTGCTTCACCACGTTCCCCCGCACGCCCGTGAGTTACTGTGAGGAGTTTCTGATGGGCCGAAAGATCCACATCCCCAACAATCCGACGAGCTGAAATGCTCCAAACACCGTTTGAAGATAAACGACAGTAGCAAAGCCCCCGCGCATGTACCGATAGTAGATCACGGTCAAACCTAGGAAGATAAGCACGAACTGGCAACTCGCTAGAAAGGGCCAGAGCATATGGGTCGGGTTAGCAGAGTTGCGTTCCCGAGCCAGGATCCATGCCGCAACAGAGAACAGCGTTGCGACTAAGAACGTCACGACGTCACGAATCGCCGCATTAAGCACAGGAAGGGATCGCGCTTGATCGATGCGTGCCTGGTTCATCGCTAGAAAGCAGAGGACACCGGAAATGCCGTAGATTGCCGCGAACGCCAATCGTACTGGATAAGGGAGATTCGATCGAAGCATTATTGAGTCAACTCCCCATGAAGTCGCCACCGACAACGGCTAAGCCAGCACCTGCTTCACCACGTTCCCCCGGACGCCCGTGATGCGCTGGTTCATGCCCTGGTAGAAATAGGTGAGTTTGGTGTGATCGAGGCCCATCAGGTGCAGGATGGTGGCGTGCAGATCGCTGACATGCACGGGCTCTTCTTCGGCCTTGAAGCCGATCTCGTCGGTGCTGCCGATGGCTTGGCCGCCCTTCACGCCCGCGCCGGCCAGCCACATCGAGAAGCCGTACCAGTCGTGATCGCGGCCGGGCTTGTTGACTCCTTCACTCGTGGGCGTGCGGCCGAACTCGCCGCCCCACACCAGTAGCGTTTCGTCCCAGAGGCCGGAGCGCTTGAGGTCTGTGATCAGCGCGGCGATGGGCTGATCGGTCTCGCCGGCGTGGAGGGTGTGGTTGGTGATGCAGTCGTTGTGGCCGTCCCAGGTGTCTTCGATGTGGCCGCCTCCGGAGTAAAGCTGGATGAAGCGCACGCCCTTTTCGATCAGCCGTCTCGTGATGAGGCACTTGCGGCCGAAGTCCGCGGTGAGCTTGTTGTTGAGGCCGTACATCTCGCGGGTCTTCTCGTCTTCGCGGTTGAGGTCGACCACGTCGGCGGCGGTGGTCTGCATGCGGTAGGCGAGTTCGTAGGAGTGGATGCGGGCGGCCAGTTCGCTCTCGCTGGCGCGTGTGGCGAGGTGTTCCTTGTTGAGCTTTTCGAGCAGATCGAGGGAACTGCGCTGCGTGGCCGGCGTGACGCCCTGCGGCGTGGCGAGGTCGAGCAGCGGGTCGCCGGTGGCGCGGAACAGCGTGCCCTGGTAGGCGGCGGGCATATAGCCGGCGGTCCAGTTGGAGGCGCTGCCGATGGGGCCGCCGCGCGGGTCGATCATGACGACGAACGAAGGCAGGCTTTCGTTATCGGTCCCGAGGCCGTAGCTGAGCCAACTGCCCAGACACGGCTTGCCGATGGTAATGGCGCCGGTGTTCATCTGCAGGCAGCCGGAAGCATGGGCAGCGGTGTCGGTGTACATGGAGCGGATGACGCAGAGGTCATCGGCATGTTTAGCGGTGTGCGGGAACAGGCTGCTGATAGGGAGTCCGCTCTGGCCATGGTTCTGGAAGGGGAACGGGCTCTTCATGAGGTAGCCGACCGGACGGCCGTTGGATCCGACGGTGAGCGGGCCCTTGTAGGACTGGCCGTGATGCTTGTCGAGGGTGGGCTTGGGATCGAAGGTGTCCACCTGACTGGGGGCGCCATTCATGAACAGGAAGACGACGTGCTTGGCCTTCGAGGGGAAGTGCGAGGGCTTGGCGGCGAGCAGGCTGCGGGCAGGGGTCGTGGTGGCCGGTGCGGCTTGGGCGGTTCCGAAGAAGCCGTCGCGGCTGAGCAGGTCGAGCAGCGCCAGGGCAGGGAAGCCCGCTCCGGTGCGGAGGAACTGACGGCGTGTCTTCGAAGGATGCATCGGGGCCTCTTTAATCGGGGTAGACGAATTCGTTGAGGTTGAACAGCACGCGGCCCAACTGTTCCAGCGACTCGCGTTCGAGGAAGCTGAGCATGGCGTCGCGTTCGGTGGCTGTGGGTGGGCGCGCGAGGGCCAAACGATAAGCGAGGTCGATCTGCTTGCCCTTATCGTCGCCGGCTTCCCGCCGCAGGCGTGCGGCGAGGTGCGCGGCCTGCCGGTTGACGAAATCGCCGTTAAACATCGACAGCGCCTGTGGGGCGACGCTGGTGGTCATGCGTTTGGCCGAACTGCGGGTGGTGTCGCAGAAATCGAGCACCTCCATGAGCGGCACGATGAGCGATCGCTTCACGAAGGCATAGATGGTGCGGCGCGAGGCCTCGTCTTCCTGAAATGGCTTCCAGATCTTGTCGGGGTCGGAGGAGCCCTCGAGCGCGCCACGCGGCACGAACGGGTACATACTGGGTCCGTACATGGTGGGCTGCAGCTTTCCGCTGACAGCGAGCGTGGAGTCGAGGATGGCTTCGACTTCCAGGCGGCGATAAGGCAACCGCCAGAGCAGGCGATTCTCGGGATCTTCGGCGAGATAGGTGGGGTTCGACGCGCGGCTCATGCGGTAGGCGTTCGAAGTAAGGATGAGCTTGTGCAGCTTCTTCAAGGACCAGCCGTTGTCCATGAACCATACGGTGAGCCAGTCGAGGAGTTCGGGATGCGTGGGCTTGTCGCCCATGACGCCGAAGTCGCTGGCGGTGCGCACCAGGCCTTCGCCGAAGTGCAGTTGCCAGACGCGGTTGACCAGCACGCGGGCGGTGAGCGGATTGTCGCGGCTGATCAGCCAGTTGGCGAAGGTGAGGCGTCGGAGACTGGAGTGCTCACCTTTGGCTGGAAACGGCGGCTGCGCGGGCGCCAGGATAGTGGGCACGGCGGGCGGCACTTCGGGGCCTTCGGCGTTGGCTTTGCCGCGGATGAGCAGGTGCGTGGCAGGCGCGGCGGGCTTGGGCTCCCGCATGCGATAGCCGCGCGGCAGGTCGGGTGTCTCCTGCTTGAGCTTGTCGATCTCAGCCTGCAGGGCGGCTATCCCGGCGCGGGCTTCGGGGCTGAGCGCCTTATCGACCTCGGCGGCCGGCTTCTTGGCATTGGCGGCGCCGCCGCGCAGTTCGAAGATCTGCTTCTTGAGCGGCTCGATTCTGGCGTCGCGCGCGGCTTCGCGGGCGAGTTCGGCATGCGTACCGACGGGCAGGTCGAGTTCGGTGCGTCCGTTGCGCGGGCGCTCCAGGCCATTGAAGATGGCGACCATGCTGTAGTAGTCGGCGGCCAGGATGGGCTCGAACTTATGGTTGTGGCAGCGGGCGCAGCCGAGGGTCATGCCCAGGAAGGCTTGTGACGTGGTGCTGACGATGTCGTCGAGTTGATCGTAGCGGTCTTCGGCGGGGTCGGCGGGCTCATCGTCCCAGGGGCCGAGGCGGTAGTACCCGGTGGCGATAAGGGTCTCGGCGTTGGAGTCGGGCAGTTCGTCGCCGGCGAGTTGTTCCAGCAGGAAGCGATTGACGGGCTTGTCGTCGTTGAAGGCGCGGATGACGTAGTCGCGATAGCGCCAGACGTTGGGCTTGATGGCATCGCGTTCGTAGCCGTTGGTCTCGGCATAGCGCACCCAGTCGAGCCAGTGGCGTCCCCAACGTTCGCCGTAGGTGGGGCGGGCCAGGAGGTTGTCGACGATGCGGTCGATGGGTTGGGCGGCCTGCTGCTGTTCGGCGAGGGTTGGAGGGAGGCCGGTGAGATCGAGGTACACGCGGCGCAGAAGAGCGCTTGGGGATGCGGGTGAAGCGGGCTGCCAGCCCTTGGCTTCGAGCCTGGCGAGGAGGAAGGCGTCGATGGGGTTGCGGACCCAGGACTGGTTCTTCACCGCGGGGACGGCCGGTGTGCGGGGCTTGGTGAAGGCCCAGTGCCGTTCGCCACGTTTGAGGACGGCGGTGTCGGCGGCGCCGCGGATGGGGCCGGAGGTGGGGTTGGCGTCGGGCCAGGGGGCTCCCTGGTCGATCCAGGTTTTGAGGATCTCGATCTCGCCGGCGGGCAGGCGCTGGTTGCCGGGCGGCATTTTGACATCGGGATCGAGGCCGGCGACGTAGCGGTAGAGGGGGCTGTTGGCGCTCTTGTGAGGGATGATGGCGGGCACGCCGGATTCGCCGCCGGCGAAGGCGTCCGTGCGGCGGTCCAGGCGGTAGTGATGCATCTGCACCTTGTCGCCGTGGCAGGCGGCGCAGCGGGCTTGGAGGATGGGCTGGACGTCGCGGACGAAGTCGACGGACTGTGCCAGGGCCGGCAGGGCGAACAGGCTGAGGAGGAGGTGCTTCATCCGGGCTCCTCAAATCATACATGGAAGCGTGATGGAGAGCGCCATGGGATTCCGCGTGTGGGACTGAGGAGGCCTCATGTGGTTGGAGAAGTTTGGCTGGCCGAAGACGGACTTGCTTCGCAATCAGAGGATCAATCGCCGCCATGAGGGTTGCGCGACGATTCAAGGCGAGCCTACGCCCAACCCGAAGGATCAGAGCGCTCCCGCTCGTGAGGCTTTTGCCGCTTTGGTAGTGGCGGGCCTATTGGCTGGGTCGGAAGGCCATCAGGTCACGCTTGGCGACGAGGCCATCCAACTGCTGTACGGCCGGACGCACAAGAAGAAAGATGAGAAGGATTGCGACGTCGTTGGCAAAGCGATGCGATCTGGCCAATGGAAGTATGTGCTGGCCGATGGAAAGGGCAGTCATCTTGCGGGTGCCGTGGCGCAGTTCGAGGCGGCGGCCACCAGACTGCCGGCAGGATCGGTGTGGCGAGCGTACGTGGTCACCAACAGCCTGCGCTACTGGAAGTGGCACGTTAGGCGCGAGCAATGGGTTGCGTGGAAGGATACCGCGGAAGATCAACAGACAACGCGGCGCGAAGGAGAGAAGGCGGCTGATCAGTTCCGGCGGGACCGGGTGTTTCTGCTGAACACGCCGGGGGCTAGACAAGCCGAACGATTGTCGAATTGGTGTATCGATCCGCTGATTCAGCAACCGTTTCAAGTTTACGAATACTTCAAGAGCCCGCATGGAGGGCCTGGCAGCTTTTCACCCGTGCGGGTGGCCGGTACGGCTACCCTGTGGATCTACTATGTAGATTAATCGGCACGTAGGGCGGTGGATGGATCCACGCGCGTGGCGCGGCGGGCCGGGGTGAGGCAGGCGGCCAGCATCACCAGGATCAGCAGCACCACCGTGGCGAGCAGCGGGGCGATGCTCACTTCGGCGAGTCCGGGCACGGTGCCTCGTAGAACCCGTAGCAGGGCCCAGCCGCCGGCGCCGCCAATGACGATGCCGGCCGCGACCAGCCGCATGCCTTCCTTGAGGACGAGGCCGAGCACCTCCTTACCCGCGGCTCCAAGCGCCATGCGAACCCCGAACTCATTGGTGCGCTGGGCGACCGCATACATCATCACGCTGAAGATGCCGATGGCGGCCAGGCCTAGAGCCACGGCAGCAAACAGGCTGAGGAGCATGGCGAGGAAGCGCGGCCGGGCGCGCGAGGTGGAGATGGCTTCTTCCAGCGGGCGCACCTGGGCCAGGGGCAGCGCGGCGTCAAGGCCGCGGATGGTGTCGCGGACGGGCCCGAGATGGCGCCAGGGGTCGCCGGTCCCTTTGACCAGAAGGGCGGCCGAGCGCAGGTTGGCGCCGGCCTGGGCGGCGGGGAAGAAGAGTTCGGTTCCGGCACGCTGGTCGAGGCCCTGGTTCTTGATGTCTCGAACGACGCCGACGAGGGTGAACCAGGGCGTATCGTCCTTGGGGCCGCCGTTCGGTTTGACGCGGCGCCCGATGGCGCTGTCGCCCGGATAGAAGGTGCGTTCAAACGTCTCATTGACGATCAAAGTGGGGGGCGCGCCTTCGGTGTCGCGGGCATCAAACAGGCGGCCTTTGACGAGTTGGACGCCGAGGGTTTCAAACAGAGCGGGCGAGGCGACGTTCCAGTAGTCGACGTTGTGCATGGGGCCGCCGGGCTTCTGGACGAGGCCTTCGATGTAGGTGTCGTTCGCGTTGATGGGCCGCAGCGGGGGCAGGCCGCCCATGATGGCGACGTTGGTAACGCCGGGGAGCCGGCTGGTGCGTTCGAGGGTTTCGCGCCAGAAGCGCTGCACGTCGGGCGGTTTGGCGTAGTTCTGCTGCGGCAGGCTGATGCGCATGGAGAGCACGCCGTCGGCCCGGATGCCGGGGTCGGTCTGGACGAGCTTCCAGAAGGTATTGAGCAGCAGCCCGGCGCCGGCGAGCAGCATCATGGCCAGTGACAGTTCGCCGATGACGAGCGAGTTGCGAAGCCAGTGGGCTTCGCGGGTGGCGGTGGTGCGGGTGCCGGACTTGAGAGTGAGTGAGAGCTTGGTGCGGCCGATTTGGGCCAGTGGGGCAAGACCGAAGACGATGCCGGTGAAGACCGCGCAGGCGAGTGCGACCAGGAAGACGGAGGCATCGAGGGTTACTTCATCGGCACGCGGGATACTGTCGGCGCCGGCTGTGAGGATGAGTTTGAGGATGCCGAAGGCGAGGCCGAGTCCGAGCAGAGCGCCGCCTACAGAGAGCACAAGGCCTTCGAGCAGAAACTGGCGCAGCAGGCCCCAGGGCGAGGCTCCCATGGATTGGCGCACGGCGACTTCGCGCTGGCGGGTTTGGGCGCGGGCGAGCAGGAGGTTGGCGACGTTGCCGCAGGCGATGAGGAGCACCAGGGCGGTGGCGCCGAGCATGAGCAGCATGGCCGGCCGCACGTTGCCGACGGTTTCATCGAGCAGCGAGAAGGCCATCAGCGTGTGGTTCTTTGGATTGGGCCGGTGATGCTTCATCGTTTCCGAGTTGCCGTACTCGTTTTCGATGCGGTTCAGGTCCTGGTTGAGTTGGGCGATGCTGGCGCCGGGCTTGAGGCGGGCGACGACGGAGAGGCGATGGGAGGCCCAGCGGGTGCGGTCGGCTGTGGCGATTTGCAGGGGCGCCCAGAGTTCGGCCGGCGTGGCTTCACCAGGAGGGAACTGGAAGCTGCGGGGCATCACGCCGACGATGGTGGCGTTGACGCCGTTGAAGACGACATTGCGGCCGATGGCATTGTCGGTGCCTCCGAATGCGCCCTGCCAAAGGCCGTAGGAGAGGACGATGGTGAGAGGAGCACCTTCGACTGCGTCGGCAGGTTCCAGCACGCGGCCCCGGATGGGGGCGACGCCGAGCGTGGGCATCAGGGTGCCGGTGACCTGCGCGATGTTCACGCGCACCGGCTCAATGCCGGAGGGGGAGAGGTTGGCGCCGCCGGTTTGCCAGGCGTCAAGTTTGTCGACAGTCTGGAGGTCGCGGCGGAGGGCTTCGAATTCCGGAGGTGAGATCCAGAAGCGCCACATGCCGCCGCCGGGCCAGGTGGGCCATTCCGAGTAGAGGCGGGCGAGGTTCTGGGAATCCTTGAAGGGGAGGGGGCGGAGGACGACGGCGTTGACGACGCTGAAGATGGCGGACGTGGCCCCGATGCCGAGGCCGAGGCAGGCGAGGGCGGTGATGGTGAGGCCGGGGGTGCGGCGGAGGAGCCGGAGGGCGTAGCGGAGATCGTGGCGGAGGTTGGCCATGATCCTAATACGGCGTAGATGCGGATTGGTTCGAGCGAATTAACCTCCGGTGGGCTCAAACTTCCACGTAGGCGGGGTGATGCCCTTCACGCGGAGGTAGCACACGGTCTGCCCGCGATGATGAGACGTATGCATGTAGGCGCGCAGACAGAGGTCGATGGTGGAGTGCGGCTTGGGGTTATTGAACAGCTTCATGTCGGCGCGAGCCATGTCCTTTTCGGTCATCTTGTCGAGGACGGCCATGACGTAGTCGAAGGTGGCGGCGAGGTAGGCGCGAACGGCGGCTTTGTCGCCTTCGGGCACCTGTTTGGCGAGTTGGTCGCGGGCGGGGATGGAGTCGGGGACGGGGACGAGGTTGAGGGCGCGGAAGTAGGCGACGTTGGCGCTGCCGAGGTGGCGCATCTGGTCGCCGAAGGTACGCTGGGCGGGGTCTGGCTTGGAGAGGAAATGCTCGGCGGGCATGGCGTCGAGCATCTGGAGCGTGTACTCCTTGGTGTCCTTCCAGTGTTCGACGTAGCTGTGGTACCAGGCTTTGGCGAAGGGGTTCGCCCAATCGCCGGCGGCAGGTGCGGCGGCTGGGAGCGCGGCGGCGGCCGCGGTGAGTTTGACGAGGTGGCGGCGTTTCATGAGTTACGAGTTCAGATGGCGGTTGATGCGTTCGATGGCTTCGTCGATTTCGGCGGGGCTCTTGTAGCCAATGGTCATCGAGTCGACCGTGCCGAGTTTGATGACGTGGCGGAGCGAGGCGTCGCGCTGTTCGGGCGTGGTGAAGGCGCCTTCTCCCATGAGCTTCATGCCGATGACGCCGGTCTTCTGCTTGTGGACGGCAGCGATGTGTTTGATGGGTTCTACAGCGTCGCCCGGTTCGGCGTCCTTGCCCTGGAGGTTGTCCATGCGGGTGCCGTCGTGATTGACGCGCATGAGGGCGACGTCGAGCCACTTCTGGCCGGGGAAGGTGCGTAGCGGTTGCAGGCCGTGGCAGGAGGCGCCGTGGGCGAGGATGATCTTCTTGTGCTTGGCTTCGGAGAACTCGTCACGGAGCTTCTCGAACTGGCTGGCCCAGTCGCCGGTGCGGACGCAGTGGAGCAGAAGGATGTCGAAGTACTCGGTGTTGAGGGTGCGGCGGAACTGGTCAATGACGTCGCGCGGGTTTTCGGTGTTGCGCAGGCGGTACTTGGTCATGAGGCGGTAGGAATCGCGCGGGATGCCTTTGAGGGCGATGCCGAGCATTTCATGCATGCCGCCGTAGTTCTGAGCGGTTTCAAAGAAGCGGATGCCGCTGTCGTAGGCATGGCGGACGAGGCGGTTGAAGTCGTCCTGCCCGAGTTCGCGCTGCACGCGGCCGCCGAAGGTGCCCGTGCCGAAGGCGAGGCGGGTAACCTTGACGCCGGAGTTGCCGAGTTCGACCCAATCGGTGGCGGCGCGTTTGGTTTTGGCGAAGGATGGGACGGCGGACGCGGCGACGGAGGTGGCCAGCGTTTTCAGGAATTGGCGTCTCGGGCAGGCTGACATGTCCTGGACGATATCACAGGAAAATGACGAAGACTACGGGCGCCTGTGGTAGGGTTTTAAGGAATGGCGTTCGAATCGGACAAGACGATGTTCGAGATCTACCGGGAGACCACGTACACGGGCAAGTACCGCGTGGTGTACTTCACCGAGTTGCAGGATCACGACAAAGAGACTGAGATAAACCGGGCAATGGCTGGGGAGCACTTCTTCGACGGATTTGTGAAGAACCTGAAGAAGGAAGAGGCCAAGGAGATAATCACCGGGCTACTGGCAAGGTTGAATGAGGGTGAGAAACTCTCGGCCGAGCAGATAGCATCGGCGCTGGGCGAGCATCTTTCGAACTGAGGCTGGGGCGATTGCAGATCCAGCGGTTCTTATCCTTGAATGAAGCGCAGTTGCTGGGGTGTGCGAGTGCATTTCTGGATGCGCTCGACAGTGAGTTGCGGTCGGCGTTGGGGTATTTGCGACGTCTGGAAGACACCATGAAGGGCCGGGCGTTCGGCTTCGAAATGCAGATGGACAAGCATCGGTATGGGGCTCTGATTGTGCTGGAGCGATGGGCGGAGTTTGCCACGTCGTTCGCGGCGACGGCGTCGGTTGGGGACTACCAGGCGATGCTGACCGATGCACGGGCGCGGGTGAACGGGGCGGTGAAGCTGCTGGAAACCGTGAATCGCACGATTGATGCGGCGGAGGTGTATAGCGCTGACATCGTGGAGGCGTGCGCGATGGCGTTCCATGCCGTGGAGACGACGTTCCAGGAAGAACGCGAGGCGGTGCAGCGGGTGCAGGCGTTGGAGGCGGCGATCCCGGAGGATTACCGGCAGTACCGGTCGGTATTCGCGGGGGATTTGGCGGTGCGCTAGAGATCAGCCAGGCTTACCCTGGTGTGCCAGAGCCGCGGAGGACGCAGAGAAAACAACGCCAGGAAAACAGTGCGAAATGGTTTGGGATGCTTCTCTTTGAAGTCGTGGCTCTGTTGTGTCTTCGTTTTGCTGAGCTACGCTCGGCCCCAGGCGAGCCGATAGCGCTTGCGATTGAGGGTGGAAAACAGGACCGCTCCAGGGATGCGCTTGGCTGCGGCGCTTGCGGCCGATTTCGATTCGAAGAAGCCAAAGACGGAAGAGCCGCTGCCGCTCAGACGGGTGGGGTTGGCGCCGGCATTGGTGAGTGCGGTGTGGGCGTCGACGACTTTGGGATAGAGGCGGAAGACGGGCCCCTCGAAGTCGTTCTCGGAGAAGGTGCGCCAATCGTGTGGGGCGTCCCAGGTGGAGAGCGGGAAGCTGTTTGGGAAGGGTGTTTCGGTGGTGCGCTGCAGGGCTTTGTAGGCTTCCGGAGTGGAGACGTGGACGCCCGGCAGCACAAGAACGCCGTGCGCGACGGGCGTTTCGGGGAAGGGATACAACTCTTCGCCGCGGCCCAGGCCTAGTGCGGTGCCGCCCATGAGGAAGAAGGGGACATCGCTGCCAAGGGAGGCGGCAATTTCATGGAGTACCGTGGCCGGCGGGGAAATGCCAAGCAGCGGGGGAAGGCCTAGCAGCACGGCTGCGGCGTTGGAGGATCCTCCGCCGAGGCCGCCGCCCATAGGGATGCGCTTCTGGAGAAGAAAGTGCACTTGGGCTCTGCGTTTCAGCTTGTCGAGCAGGCGATCGGCGGCTTTGAGGATGATGTTATCGGGGATGTCGATGGTGGCGTCGATGGTGAGTTTCGTGCGGCGGGCGGGTTCGGCTGTGATGGTGAGGCGATCGGCCAGGGAGATGGTCTGGAAGATGGTGCGGATCTCGTGATAGCCGTCGGGGCGGTGGTGAAGCACTTTGAGCGCCAGATTGATCTTGGCGAAAGACGGCACGGTGGCGGTGGGCATGTGTTGAAGAATCTACCAGTTTAGCGGAACCTTTTCGCGAGGCTGGCGTAATAGGTTTCGATGCTACTGCGAAATCTCCGCCATAGTGTCCGGGCGATGCTGCATAATCCGGGCTTCGCGATGACGGCGCTCTTGACGCTGGCCGTGTGCTTCGGAGCAAACGCGACAATCTTCACGATTGTATATTCGGTGCTGCTGCGGCCATTGCCCGTGCCGGAGCCTGACCGGTTGGTGCTGATTTCGAATCGGTATCCGAAGGCGGGGGCAGCGGATAGCACGCAGAGCGGGGCGGCGGATTACTTTGAGCGGCGCGAGGCGGTGCGGAGTTTGAGTGACCATGCGTTGTACCGGAGCGAAGGGGTGACGCTGGATATGAAGGGGTCACCGCAGCGGGTGACCGGGATGACGGTGACACCGTCGTTCTTTGGACTGGTGCGGACGCAGCCGGCGTTGGGGCGCGCGTTTACGGAGCAGGAAGGCGAGGCTGGCAACGAACTCAAGGTGATTCTGAGCGACGGACTGTGGCGGCAGATGTTCGGCGGCGATCCCGGCGCGCTGCGGAAGTCGGTGCGGATGGGTGGCCGGGAGTTTGCGGTGGTGGGCGTGATGCCGCGCGGTTTCCAGTTCATGGATCCGGAGGTGGTGCTGTGGATCCCGCTGGCGTTTTCGCCGGAGGCGAAGCAGGCGCGGCACAACAACAACTGGCATTTTGTTGGGCGGATGAAGCCGGGTGTGAAGATCGCGCAGGTACAGGCGGAGGTAGATGCGCTGAACCGGGCGAATCTCGAACGGTACCCGCGGTTCAGGGAAGTGCTGCTGAATGCGGGTTACCACTCGCCGGTGGAGCCGCTGGAGTGGATGTTGATCCGCGATGTGCAACGGACATTGACGCTGCTCTGGGGCGGGGCGCTGCTGGTGGTGTTGATCGGCGTTGTGAATCTGGCGAACGTATCGCTGGCGCGTCTGCAGGCTCGCGGTAAGGAACTGGCGACGCGGTTGGCCTTGGGCGCGTCGCGCGGCCAGTTGACGGCGCAGTTGTTGGGAGAGCAGTTGACGCTGGCGATCGTGGGAGGCGCGGTGGGTTTGGGATTAGCGGCGGTGGTGGTGCGCAATCTGGAGTTGCTGGGGTTGGATCGGCTGCCACGGGCGAGCGAAATCCGGGTAGATGGCACGGTAGCGGCAGCGGGTTTCGCGGTGGCGGCGATGGTAGGGCTGCTGCTGGGACTAATCGCGGTGGTGCATACGCTTGGGGTGAACGTGAACCAGGTGCTTCACGAAAACAGCCGGGGCGGCACCGCCGGTCTGCGGGCCCGGGCGCTCCGGCAGGGGATGGTGATCGGGCAAGTGGCGTTGGCGTTTGTGTTGCTGCTTGGTTCGGGACTGTTGCTGGCAAGCTTCCGTAACCTGCTGGGAGTGGACCCGGGCTTCCGGGTAAAGGATGTGGCGTTGGCGGCGACGGTGTTGCCGAGCTCGCGGTATGGGAACGTGGAGGCACAGCGTTTGTTTCACCGCAGGTTGTTGGAGGCAGTGCGGGCGGTTCCAGGGGTGGTATCGGCGGGAACGACCACCACCGTCCCACTTGGCGGCAATGGCAACGACAGCGTGCTGATCCCGGAAGGGTATGTGCTGCGGAGGGGCGAGTCTCTGATCTCGCCCAAGAACTTGGTGGTGTCGCCAGGATACCTGGAATCGATGAACTTGGCGTTGCTGCAAGGACGCTATTTCGGCGAGCGTGACGATGAAAAGGCAGAGCCAGCGGTGATAGTGGATCGGCAACTGGCGGATCGCTTCTGGCCCGGACAGAATCCCTTGGGCAAACGGGTGCGCTTTCCCGCCGACGGCGACGACCTGATGAGGGTCACCGGGGACACGCGCTGGATGCGGGTAGTGGGTGTGGTGCGGACGGCACGGTTGTGGGACTTGTCGCAGGCGGGGAGTGCCGTGGGGGTGGCTTATCTGCCGCATGCCCAGACCGTTCGCCGGAGTTTTACCGTGGCGTTAGGGACGAACGTGGACGCCGCGTCGATGACGCCGGCGATCCGGGCGGCGGTGGCGCGTTTGGATCCGGAACTGGCGGTGTTCGATACGCGCACGATGGAAGAGCGGGTGCGGTTGTCGCTGGCATCGCGGCGGATGGCGATGAACATTGCGACGGGGTTCAGTGCGCTGGCCCTTTTCCTGTCTGCGGTCGGGATCTACGGAGTGCTGGCGTATTTGGTGGCGAACCGCGCTCGGGAGATTGGGATACGGATGGCAGTGGGGAGTACGGAAGGCGCTGTGTTCCGGATGATTCTGGGAGAAGGCGGTAAGCTGGTGGCCTGTGGGTTGGTGCTGGGGTTGGGAGGAGCGCTGGCGCTGCGGGCGGCCGTGGCGACGCAGTTGTTCGGGGTGGGCATGTTCGACCCGCTGGTGGTGGGTGGCGTGACGGTTCTATTGGGGTTGGTGGCGCTGGCGGCGTGCGGGGTACCGGCGCTGCGGGCCATGCGGGTGGATCCGACGAGGGTGCTGACGCAGCAGTAGGCGGCGCGTTTTAGCGGAGGCTGGCTTCGAGGGAGTCCGCTACGATCGCTTGCTCGATCCATCGTTCGAGGGTATCGAGGTCGGCGGCGGCGATTCGCTGCTCGATGGCGCTGGGCAGGGTGCCGAAGCGGCGGGAGAGGATTTTCTGGAGCGCTCGGCGTTCGCCGGCGGTTTGGCCTTCGGCGACGCCCTGCGCGATCCCTTGAGCCATGCCCTCAGTCACGCCCTGGGCGATGCCTTTCGCTAAACCTTCGGCCCGCGCCTCTTTCTCAATTTCCTGCCACATGGGCGACTCTCGCAGAATGTCCTTGGTTAGCAACATTGGTCCAATCCTCTCCAGAAACGATCTTCTACTACCATAGCGAAGCGCTCCGAGCAGTGCCATCTGCATCTGGAGGCCATCGCGGCCGCTATCCCGCAGGCGCCGGGCTGCCTCGCGTTGTTCCTCGACCGTAGCGTCCATCAGTGCCGCCCACGGCAGGAGGGCGACGCTGTCGGAGTGAAGGACCTCACTGGCGGGGCGCTCCCAGAGACGGATCACGTTCACCTCAAGTTGGAAGGTCAGCCCTCCGCGATTGCGAACTACTGGAGTTTTCACTACCTCTGGGGTGCCCTCCTTCTGGAACAGCAGAAGGTGGCTGTAGACCGGAAGCGCATACTTGCGTTCGATGCCAACCGCGTGTTCCAACTGCGCCTTGACCCAATCGGAACGGTAGTGTGTAAGCGCCTCGAAGTGCAGGATCCAGGTATCTTGCGGCGTCCGAATGAGGTACATGTGGTCCACCTGTTGGCGCTCGAGATTCAACTCGCGGTCGAGGCATCCCACCTCGGCATCGGCAGGTAACGGCACACCCGCCACCACGGAGATTGCGCCGCGCGAATCCTCTTCCGCAGTCAGTTTATACGTCTGATCGAACGGGAACATCCGCTTATTAAGAGGCTTTAACCGGCCAATCCTCTCTGGGAATCGTCAGCGGAGGAACGCAGTTAACGCGTCTGCCGTATATTTGAAGAGAATGACCCGCCTTGTGCGTCCCGTCTGGCTCCTCGGGGCGCTGCTCTTCGGATTGACAGCATTTGTGGGATACACGTTCTGGCGTGCGAGTAACGTGACCAACGAAACCGCAGCGGCGGTGCGGGGTGCTGGGGACCTGCGATTCCTATCGCGGGCGTTGACGGGTTCGGGGAACGCCGCGGCGGAGTACTATGCGTCGGCGGGCGCCTTTCGAGATGCGGCGGTGTATCAGGGCAAGTTGTGGGCGATTACGCCGGACACTTTATGGGAGTCGACCGAATCGGGGGAACTGCGGCCGCGGTTTCGATCGGGGCGCGAGTTGCCGTCTGCACCGCTGACGACGATGGCTGTCGCGGCTTTGCCGGGCAGGGATGCAGAGTTATGGATCGGTACGTTGGGGGAAGGTGTGGTGGTGTTCGATGGGCGGGAACTGTGGCAACTGCTTCCGCAGGAAAACGCCGCGAGGAAAGTGGCGGCGGTGCTGGGGCTGTCGACCGGACAGGTTCTGCTGGGCACCGGTGGCGCAGGCGTGCTGGCGTGGGATGGAAGCCGGCTGACGCGGTTCCATGACGCGCTGTTGGGGCTGACGGTTTCGGCGCTTGGCGGCACTTTTGACGATCTATGGATAGGCACGCGCGACCGGGGGGTAGCGCACTGGAAAGCTGGTGAATCCACGTGGTTCAGCGAAGGAAGCGGGCTGCCGGATAAGCAGGTGCTATCGCTGGCGGTGGACGGCGGGCGAGCGTTCGCAGGTACGAGTTTGGGTGTGGGCGAGTTTCGCGATGGCAAGCCACGGCGCACTCTGGCCGAAGGCTCGTTCGTGACGGCAATGGCGGTGCAGGGCGACCGGCTGCTGGCGGGCACCATGGAGGAGGGCATCGCGCAGATCCCGCTCGAAGGGCGTGCGGCGCGGATCACGGCGGGGTTGGAAGCGCGCGAGGTGCGGCGCATTTTGTCGGCGGGTGAGGGCACGTACGTGGTGTATCGCGACGGGATCGCGCTGGATGGGCGGCCCCTGGTCGTGGCAGGAGATTCGCTGCTGGCGGACGGCAACATCGCGGCGCTGGCGGTGGAGGCGTCGGGGAAGCTGTGGGTGGGCTATTTCGATCATGGGCTGGATGTGGTGGAGCCGGGGCAGGGCCAGGCGCTGCATCGTGAGGACGATGTAGTGTTCTGCGTGAATCGCGTGGTGCCGCGGCGCGATGGGGCGGTCATTGCGACAGCCAATGGACTGGTGGAGGCCGATGGCGCGGGCCGCACCCGTCGCGTGTTGACCCGAAAAGACGGTCTCATTGCCTCCCACGTAACCGATATCGTCATGGAAGATGACCGTATGATTCTGGCCACTCCTGCCGGGTTGACGTTTCTGGAGCCGGGCGGACCGCAGAACCTATACGCCTTTCACGGGCTGGTGAATAACCATGTGTATGCCTTGGCGCGCGGCGGTGGGCGGTTGCTGGCGGGTACGCTGGGCGGGGTGTCGGTATTGGAAGGCGGGGTGGTGAAAGCCAGCTACACGACGGCCAACTCCGCGCTCAGGCAAAATTGGATCAGCGCGCTTGATGTATTTGAGGGGTCCTTTTACGCAGGTACCTATGGTGCCGGAGTGTATCGACTGGATGGCACTACGTGGGTTGGCTACCCGGACGGAGCGTTTGTCGTGAATCCGGGGGCGCTGGCGGCCGGTGCGGGTGCGTTGTATGCCGGGACGCTGGAGCAGGGGCTGGCGGTGCTCGATGGCGGACGCGCGCGCTGGCGTTATGTGACGGCGGGATTGCCGTCGAAGAATGTTACGGCCGTGGCAGTGGCCGGGGGATTTGTCTACGTGGGTACCGAGAACGGACTTGTCCGTATTCCGGAAAGGAGCTTGCCGTGAAGGCTGGCATGGTCGGGTTGGCGTTGGTCTATGGCGCCAGCCTGCTGTTTGCAGACGCAGGGGTGATCATCCCGGGGGACAAGGCGGAGCCCGATCCGGCGATTCTGTCGCTGGGTGAAATGGAAATCGATGTTCTCATCGACAACCAGGTAGCGCGGGTGAAGATCAGGCAGATCTTCCAGAGCCGCACGCGGGGCGTGCTGGAGGGCAAGTACCAGTTCGCGCTGCCGAGCCGCGCCATGGTGTCCGACTTTGCCATCTGGGACGATGTGACGCGTATTCCGGGCGTGATTCTGGAACGTAAGCGCGCCGATGAACTGTACGAGCAGATCCGGCTGCAGTCGATTGATCCGGGCCTGTTGCGAATGGGCGATGGCGACGCGGATGAGGCGCGGCGGGGCGCAGTGTTCAGTGCCCACATTGTGCCGATTCCAGGCTTCGGTACCAAGCGTCTTGAGATGGAGTATCACGAGACGCTGCCGGTGGAGGACTTGCAGTCGTTCTTCGCCGTGCCTTTGCGGCCGGACATGTATCGGGCGCAGACGGCGGGGAGGTTGGCGATCCGCTTTGAGCTGCGGTCGCGGCATGCATTGAAGGATTTCCAGGCGGCGGGCGGAATCTACCCGTTGAAGATTGAGGAGCGCACGGCGAATCGGGTGCGGGCTTCGTTCGAAGGCACGAATGTCTCGCTGGCGGAAGACTTCGGGGTGAAGTGGACGATGGATGGGGCACGGCAGCGGCTGGAGGTTCTCGCGCACCGTGATCCGGGTGAGCCGGGGTTCTTCCAGAGCCTTCTGGTAACGCCAACCGTGGCGCCATCGGCAACGCCTCGCACGGTAGTGACGCTGTTTGACGTGTCGCTATCCATGCAGTGGGAGAAACTGGAGCGCAACTATCGCGCCTTGGAAACGCTGCTGCGGTCGCTAACGCCGCGGGATAAGTTCAGCGTGATTCTGTTCCAGAGCGACGCGCAGATGCTGCAAGCGGCTCCAGTGGAAGCAACGCCGGTGGCTGTGGATCAGACGCTGGCGCAGGTGAAGGCGGCGCGCATTCGCGGGGCGACGAATCTGCGGTCGGCATTGGACGAGGGCTTGAAGCAGGCGCGCGGGTCGAATGCCTATCTGGTGCTGTTGAGCGATGGCGGGTCGACTTCGGGATTGGTGCAGAACGGGCGCATGGCGTCCTGGTATGAGGATCGCTGGAAGGCGATTGCGGCGGCGGAGCGGCCGCGGACCTATGTGTTCGCGGTGGGCGACGATGCGAATCTGCCGCTGGTGAAGATGCTGGCGCGGCAGGGAGGGCTGCTCGAATGGGTGCGGTCCACCGAGCCGATTGAGTTCAAGTTAAACGCGTTCGTGGCGAAGGTGGGCCGGTTGCCGTTATCGGGGTTGGCGCTGCGCGCCGAGCCGGCGGTGAACTTCGAGATGATTTATCCGCTGCAGGATTCGGCATTCCCCGGTGGTATGGCGGCGTGGATCGGCAAGTATAAGCAGGCGGGTCAGGCGACGGTCCAGGTGGCGAATCAGAAAGCGAATGCGACGCTGCCGGCGCAGGCGGCCGAGCATGCGCATCTGCCGCGAACTTGGGCGAAGGCTCGTGTCGACGATCTGCTGGAGCGGATCGAGCGCGAAGGGGAAGATGCGGCGTGGATTGATGAGATCATCGCGCTGTCGCGCAAGTACAAGTTTGTGACGCCGTACACGTCGTTTCTGGCGGCGCCGCGTGCGTTGCTGCGGCCGCGGCTGATCCGGCCAGGGGATCCGGTTCTGCGCGTGCGCACCGATGCGGCCATCATTTCGGTGGTGGCGATGTTCCCGTTCGGGTTGGTGAAGCCTTTGAAGTATCTGAAGACGGAGGACACGTGGCAGACGAGGTTTCTGGCGCCGGCCGATATGGCCGATGGCACGTATCCGGTGCGGCTGATGCTGCGCGATAAGGACGGGCGGGTTTACCGTGAAGCGAAGTCGTTCGTGATTGCCAGCAAGCCGCCGGTGGTGCGCGTGCAGTTGAACAAGCGCCAGGTGCGGCGCGGCGAGGTGGTGCAGTTGCAGGTAGGGGCATCGGCGACGACGCGCACGATTGTGGCGCGGATGGGCGGCGCGCTGCCGGTGTATCTGCGCTGGAATGCGGAGATGAAGTCGAATACGGGGCAGATGGTGGTGCCGGCGCATCTGGCGGCGGGCACGTACAAGTTGACCGTGACCGCCGAGGATTTCGCGCACAACATCGGATCGCAGGAGGTGGCACTCGATGTTCTCCCGTAATAGCCGGATGTTGTGGATTGCGGCAGTCGCCGCGGTGCCCGTATTGATGCAGGCGGATCTGCCGGAGTGGGTGCGGTTTGTGGAAGGCGGGTCGCGGCTGGAGCAGGCGCTGTTCCGGGCGATGAATCTGCCATCGGGCCCAGTGCTGGTGCGGCGGGTGCCGAAAGAATCGCGCGAGCAGTTGACGCAGTTGATCGCGGCGACGCCGAGCGAGGCGGAGTTGTATAAGACGCGGGCGCATGAGGCGGAGTTGGCATTGGACTTCGCCGCGGCGGAAGCCGATTGGAACAAGTACGTCGAACGGGAAGCCAACAAGTTCGCCGGTCGCATGGCGCTGGCTGATTTTTATCACCGGCGGGTGCGGGTGCAGGACGAGTTGCGGGTATTGGAGGAAGCCGCCAAGGAGCCGCAGGCAACGGCGGCGGTGTTTGAACGGATGCTGCACCTGGTGGACCGGCACCTGTTGGCCCATGAAGTGCGGCGCGGCATCTTCGATGAGTACGTGGCGCGGTTGGCCAGCCCGGCGTTGCTGGAGCGGCGCATTCAGGCTGAGATCGGGGCGGGGAACTACGCGGCGGTAGAGCCGCTGGCGGCCGAACTGGAGAAGCGCTATCCGAATGAGCGAGACATGGCGCTGCGGTTGCGGGCGGCGGTGGAGCAGGCCAAGGGAAACGTGGATGGGGCGCTGGCCGTGTATGACCGCGGCTTCGATGTCACGAATCCTCCGGCCGCGTATTTTGACCTGCTGCGGTCGACGCGGCGCATGCGGCAGTTCCTGAATGAGGCGCGGGCGGCCGGGACGAAGGATCCGCTGGCCATGGGGCCGGTGGCACGGCAGGTGCACTGGTACATTGCTGAGGGCAACCAGCCGGCGGCGCAACGGGTTTTGAGCGAATACCGTGGCCGCAAGGAAGCGAAGCCGGGACTTTGGAAGGCCGAGGAACTGCTGACCGCGGCGGTGCTGTGGCAGCAGCATCTGCGCAATGAGGCCGAGGCGGTGCGGCACTACTATGCGTTGTACAGCCTGCAAGGGGCGTCGGCAGCACAGCAGGAGACAGCGTTGGCCGAAATTGCCTCGCTGCTGCTAGCCTTTGCCGACCGGCGCCTGCCGCTCGGCCGCGGTGACCTCAGTTTCTATCGCGATATCGCGACGGCCGATTCCTATCCCGGATTCCTGAACGGCGTGCTGTCGCTGTTGCTGAATTCGAGCGAGCCCGGGTTCCGGTTCCAGACGCGTGATGAGCAGGCGGCGCCCTATTTTTCGCGGGCGAAGGCGGCGGAGTTGATTGCGCTGTTCGAGCAACGTTTTCCGCAGAGCGCACGGCGGGCGGGGTTGCGATTCCAACTGCTGCAGGCTTACGGCGCGCATGGCGAAGACGATGCGGTATTGAGTGGCGGGCGGCAGTTTCTGACGTCGTTCCCGAACAACAGCCTGCGGTCGCAGGTGACGCTGCTGATGGCCGATGCCATCGCGCGCAAGAACCTGGTGAAGGAGGAACTGGCGCTCTACGATGGGCTGCTGGCGGAGTTATCGGCTGCATCGAAAGGGCAGCCGCTGGGGCCGGGCGTGGTAGTGAGCGGGCGGCAGGCACAGGGCCCGACAGGCCCAGCCAATGCCGAGTATGCCCGGGTGTTGGACCGGTATCTGTCGCGGCTGGTGGCGTTGAAACGGCCGAAGGATGCGCTGCTGGTATTGCGTAAGGAGATTGACCGCAATCCCAATGATCCGGGGCTGTATGAGCGTCTGGCGACGTTCCTCGACCAAAACAAGATGGCTGGCGAGATTGAGGCTGTTTATCGGAAGGCGATGGCGCAGTTTGCCGATCGCGGCTGGCATCACAAGCTGGCGCGGTTCTACCTGCGGCAGAAGCGGACGGCGCAGTTCGGGCAATTGACGGCGGAAGTGACGAAGATATTCAAGGGAACCGAACTGGAGGCATACTTCCGTGATGTGGTTAGTTCCAGTTCGCTGGATGCGGCGTTGTACCGGCAGGTGAACACGGCGGCGATGCAGCGGTTTCCTTACAACCTGACGTTTGTCCGCAACCTGGTCACTTCCTATGACCGGCCGGGGGCGGCGAATGTGACGGCTATGGATGACCTGTTGCGCCGCTATTGGTTCTATGACGACGATCTGCGGAACCGCATGTTCGCGCGGCTGCAGCAGAGCGGGCAGATGGCGGCGCAGTTGGCGGCGTTGAGCAAGCTGGCGGCTCCGGACAACCCGGGCGCGACGCGGATGCTGGCCGAAGCACAGGCGTGGCTGTCGCATCACGAACAGGCGGGCGCGCCGTTGCTGGAGTTGGCGAAGGCGGCTCCGGGCGATACGGCTACGGGTGTTCGGGCGGCGATGTTGCAACGGTCGCTGGCGGCCTTCGATGCGAAGAGGGCGTTGGAGTCGGTTGCCGTGGAGGTTGGGCTGATTGAGGCGGCGCCGCGGCAGACAGCGGCTCGTGTACGGTTGGGTGAGTTGAATCGCGAATACAGCATTGTGACGGCGGGCCGCGAGGTGTGGTCGAAGATTCCCGAAGTGGAGCCCGGCAACAGCGAACTCTACGTGGAAGCGGCGACGGTGCATTGGGATTACTTTGAGTTCGACCCAGCGCTGAGGCTGCTGGAGTTGGGTCGGACACGGCTGAAGAATCCGCGACTGTTCGCTTATGAGGCCGGCGCGATCTATGAGAATAAGCGCGACTATGGACGCGCTGTGCAGGAGTACGTGAAAGGCGCGCTCGATGGAGATGGCGAGTCGCCGTCGATGAGCCGGCTGATCCGGCTGGCACGGCGTCCGGCGCTGCGCGGGCCGATTGACAATGCGACGTCGCAGTTAGCGTCGGGGCCGAACCCGGATCGAGCAGCGGTGACGCTGCGATTGAAGCTGTTGGAGCAACAGCAGCGCGGGGCGGACTTGTCGGCTTATCTGACGCAACTGGCATCGCAGACGCAGAGCTTCGAGATGCTGGAGCGGGTGACGCAGGAGGCACAGCGGCTGGGCTTCGGCGATGTGGAACAGCGGGCGCTGGCGCGGCAGATTGAATTGATGCCGGATCCGGTGGACAAGCTGGCGCTGCGGCTGCAGCAGGTGCAGTTATACGAACGGCAGAAGAATACGGCGCAGGCGTCGCGGCTGATGGACTCGCTTTATCGCGAGAATCCGATGACGTTGGGTATTGTGCGGGCGGCGGTGAACTATCACTGGCGGAATCAGAACCAGGGCCGGTCGTTGGAGTTGCTGGAGGCGGCGTCGCGGGCGGCGCATCCGAGTTTGAAGAAGCACTTCACGTTTGAGGCGGCTCGGAAGGCGACCGATGCAGGGCAGTACGATACGGCGCGGCGTCTGCTGAACGGGCTGCTGGCGGAGGCGCCGCTGGATGCGTCCTATCTGGGCGCGATGGCCGATACGTACGCGCGGCAGGGCGATGATCGCGGGCTGCGGGCGTTCTATCAGGAAAAGATCACGATGCTGGCGGCGTCGGCGATGCCGGGTGCCGAGCGCACGGCGCGGGTGGCGTCGATGCGGCGGGCGTTGATACCGGTGCTGACGCGGTCGAAGGATTTCGCCGGGGCTGTGGATCAGTACATCGAAGTGATCAACCGTTATCCGGAGGATGCCGGGCTGCTGGACGAGGCTGCTGCCTATGCGCGGCAGAATGGACAGCAGGCGAAGCTGTCTGCCTACTACGCGAAGGCGGCGGCGGAGGCGGCCCGCGATGCAAGGCTGGCGACGATTGTGGCCCGGCTGAATACGTCGTTCGAAGACTACCCAGCGGCGATCGAGGCTTATACGAAGGCCAGTCAACTGCGGCCGGATCGCACGGATTTATTGGAAGCTCGCGGTCGATTGGAGGAGCGGCTGCTGCGGTTTGACGAAGCGGCCACCACGTACGCGAAGCTGTATGAGCTGACGTATCGGAACTCGGTATGGATGGAGCGCGTGGCGGAAGTGCGGGCGCGGCAGGGCCGCACCGACGACGCGGTGGCCGCGCTGCGGACGGCTTTGCTCGAAGGCCGCGAGAGCGCGCCGGCCGGGTACTTCGAAGCGGCGCGCCGATTGGAGGGCTGGCGTTTCTATGAGCCGGCGACGGAACTGGCGGAGAAGGGTGTCGCGTTGGCTGGGACGAAGCTGGTGGAAGACCATCGCGATGGCGCCGAGATCTATGCGCGGCTGCTGGCGCGGGCTCGGAAGTTTGAGCCGGTGCTGGCTATGGCTCCCGATGGGTCGCTGTTGGAAGCGATGGCGCCGGTGATCCGGGCCGAGTACAGTGACCCGGAGATGGTGAAGTTCGCGGCATTCTTGGACAAGAATCAGGTGGGCACGCCGCACCTGGCGCGATTGGCGAATATGCCGTCGTGGGAGGCGCGGAAGCTGAATGCGCTGTTGCTGGAGCGCGCCAACAAGCCGGAGGCGGCGGAGTACCTGCCGAGGTTGGAGGAATTACAGCGGCAACGGCTGCGGTTCGCCGATTTGGGTGCGCAGTTGGAGGCGTATGCCGGGCGCCTGACGAACGCTGATGAGCGCATGAATATACGTGCGCGGGCGGCCGAGGCGTTTGAGGCCGCGGGTGATGAAGTGGCGGAGATGCGGTTGCGGAGCACGGCGGATCCGCGCTATCTGCGCTTGCTGGCGCGGCGCGACCCGCAGCGGCTGATCGCCCTTGGCCGCGTGGATGCTGTGAATGCGGCGATTGAGTTGGGCAAGCCGGACATGGTGCTGGCGGCTTTGCCGGTGGCGGCGACGCAGCAAAAGCTGCCGCCTGTGTGGCAGAGCGCCTATACGGGCTTGGCCGGCATGTATTTCGGGCTGAAGACGCCGGACATCGAGACGGCGTTCCGGCAGGCGCTGGGGGCGTTGACGGTGGGGGAGGCGTTGGCCAAGCCTGCCGATCGCAACCAGCAACTGGTGAGCGACAACTGGTTCTACTACGGCGGGCGTTTTGGCGAGTACCTGGATTTGCTAGGTAAGGCCGATTCGGCGGAGTTTCTGCCGGCGGTGATCGAGGCGAATCCTGGCCGTGCGGACGCCTACGTGCAGTTGGCCGAGTATTACGGGTTGAAGAACAAGCCGGCGCAGGCGCTGGAGCAGTATGAACTGGCGCTGCAATTGCGGGCGGCGAACGTTAGCGCGCTCGATGGCGCGGCGCGCATGCTGTGGGCGCTGAACAAGAGGGAGGAAGCGAAGGCGCGCTGGGTGCTGGCGCTGCGTGCGTCGAACGATGGTTCGCAGTTGCGCACCATGCTTGATGAACTGGCGTCGCGCAATCTGCTGGGCGAGATGCGGAGTGAAGTGGATGCGGCACTGGTGCGGCATCTGCGGCGATCGGGTGGCTACGATGCCGAGCGGCTGCTGCGGCACTTCGATGTGCCGTACATGGTGGGGTTGAGCCGGCAGGTTCCCGGGTCGATCGACATGGTGCGCGGGCTTGTGCAGGCCGATTGGATCCCAGAGGCGAACAAGGAGCCGCTATACCAGCGATGGATTGAGCTGGCGGGGGAGAATCGCAGCCGTGCGGTGGGCGAGGCTCGCGATCAGGCCGAGGCTGAGTATTGGAATGCGCAGCGCACGTGGTTGGACCAACTGCTGCGTGTAAATCCGGAGCGTGCGCAGCAGGCGTACGAGGCGCTGGGGCAGTTGGGCAAGGAGCGGCTGGGCATGGAGGATCGCATCGCGTTGCGCCTGGCAGCCAAGCGCGGGCGGCTGGCGGATGCGTTGCAGGCTCATCCGGAATGGACGGCCTACTTCCTGCGCGATCAGGCCGCGGAGTTGAAGACGGGGGGCGATGCGGCGGGCGCGCGGCTGGTGTCGCGGTTGAGCTATGAGCGCGAGTTGGCGTCGGGCGAGTTGAATGCGGCAACATTCCTGGGCTTGGCCGAGGTGCTGTTGGAATCCGGCGGTGCCGAAGGCGCGATGCGGACGTTGCGGCGCATGGCGCTGGTGACCGATCCACCGTTTGCGAACCTGGTGAACGCGGCGCGGTTGCTGCGGACGCATAATCGCACGGCCGAGGCGGATGTGTTTCTGGACCAGGCGGCGAAGGCCATTCCGTGGGATGCGGAGTTGCAGGCGATTCGGAAGCCGCCGGCATCCGCGGGTCCCGCGCCGACATTGGCGCAGCGGCAGGCGGCGGTGTGGGGGAACCCCTTCGACAATCAGAAGAAGCTGGATCTGTTCCGGGCATTGTATGCGGCGGGCCGTCCGCAGCAGGCCGTCGTGACGATGGAGGTGCTGTTGAACGGCGGGCCGATGATGCAGGTCTTCCAGAACGATATGGGTTACGCCGGTGCGGAGTTACGGGCGAATCCGTATTGGGCGGAGAGCTTCCTGCAGGGCTATCGGTTGAATGATGCGCAGCGTGCGGCAGTGGCTCGCGATCTGGCCGATTCGCTGGCGAAGACAGGGCGTCCCGTGGGCGCGCTGCTGACGCTGGATATGGCTGAGAAGATCCAGGCCAGCCCGGGTGGCGTAGCCCAGGTGGCACAATTGCGAACCACGGTAGAACGGCTGCGGCAGAATGAGCTGCGCAAGCCGATGGTCAGCAACAATCTCGAACAGGACCGGCTGGTGCGGCCGATGGTGGGAGGTGCGCAATGAAGCGCGCGGCATGGGCGATAGGAGTTGCGGCTGTCGTGGGTGGCGCGTGGCTGGTGGCACAGCAGGGTGCGGGCGTAAAGCCGTTATCCGAACTGACGCCGGCGGGCGCGGTGGTGTACGTGGAGGCGAAGAACTTGGGCGGGCTGGTGACGGAGTGGAATGGCTCGCCGGAGAAGACGAAGTGGCTGGCGAGCGCGAATTACCAGGTGTTCACGCGGTCGCGGTTGTTGCTGCGCTTGCAGCAGGTGTTCGAAGAGTATGCCAGTGGCGTGGGCGTTCCGCCGGATATGAACCTGTTGACGTCGGTGGCGGGCGGCGAATCGGCACTGGCGATTTACGACATCAACAAACTGGAGGCGATATACATCACGCGGCTGGCATCGGCGCGCGCGATGGAAAGCGTGCTGTGGAAGGCGAAGGAACAGTTCACGGCGCGGACGGCGGCGGGGCAGACCTACTACACCAAAATCGATGGCGTTTCGAAGCGTACGGCGAGTTTCGCCATCGTGGGCGACCTGCTGTTGGCTGCCACCCGGGAGGAGGCTTTGACGGGCGCGTTGGCGTTGGTGGGCGGGGCGCAGGCGGCTCCGGTGCGCCGCGAGCCCTGGTTCGACGAAGCGCTGCAAACGGCGCAAGGTGCGGGCGAACTGCGGCTGGTATTGAACATGGAGAAACTCGTGCGCGCGCCGGCGTTCCGCTCCTATTGGGTGCAGAACAATGTCAGCGATCTGCGCGGGTTTCGTGCGGGCATCGCCGATGTCAGCCGCGTAACCGGCGAGGTGCGGGAACAGCGGGCGCTGCTGCGTCCGGAGGCGGGCACGGCCGTGGATGCGGCGCCCGTGCGCAACCTCCTGCGGCTGGTGCGAGATCCAGGTCTGTACCGGGCCTGGGCGCAGCCGGAGCCGGAGTTTGCCACGCAGTTGATTGGCGGGAAGATTCTGCGGCCAGGGATGGAGTCGGTTTCCGACGGCCGGATGGCGCCGTCGGTATCGCTGGACGCCGTTGCGCTGGGCAATGAGAGCGACCTGGAAACGAAGTTGGATGCTGCGCCCTATGATCCGCCCGGAGCCGTGTACCGGCCCGCGCCGGTGCTGGCGATGCTGAAGGCGAACCGGCCGAAGGCCCTGCTGCAGTTGCAATCGACACCAGCCGCCCCCGGGCAGGTGTTCCTCAAGCAGAACGCGGTGATTGCCATAGAGGGTTCGTCGAATTGGAATGCCGCGGCAGTGAAGGCGGCGTTGCAAGAGGCGGTGGAGGGGCTGCATACGACGGCGAAGCTGGGCGTGCAGTGGCGCGCGCAGACGGTGCAGAACCAGAACTACGAGGAGATGGACGGGCTGGCGGGCATCGCCATTGCGGTGCGTGGTTCGCTGCTGTTGATCGCCAGCCGCGCCGATGCGTTGGTGCCGGTGCTGGCGCAGTTGAATTCGGCGCCGTCGTTGGATGGCGGGTCCTATGTGGCGGGCTACCGGCTTACCGGCGAGTTGGATGCGTACAGCCGCATGATGCGCATGATCAACTTCGCGGCCAACGGCGCGGGATCGGGCGGGCCGGACCAGGA
>JAEUQF010000002.1 GCA_016789745.1 Bryobacterales bacterium | reverse complement strand
CCCGACGGTTTCGTCGCGTTTGATGCCTTCCATGCGGAGGAAGCCGAGCAGGTAGAGGCCGGGGAGCAGGAAGAGAATGATCCAGGCGGCGAGGAAGCGTTCGCGGGTGAGGTAGCCGGTTTGCAGCACCTGGTCGATGTTACTGAGGTACTTCAGGGTGAGAGCGAGGAGGATGAAGCCGAGTACGGTTTTGACACGCGGGAGCCAGCCGCCGCTGCGGGGCATCTTCTGCATGGCGCCGGGGAACAGAGCAAGGAAGAAGAAGGGCGAGGCGAGGCCGGAGGAGAAGCCGAGCATACCGATGGCGGGCTGGAGCTTATCGCCCTGGACGGAGGCAGCCAGCAATCCGCCCATGAAGGGGCCGACGCAGGCGAACGAGGTGAGGGCGAAGGTAAGGCCCATGAGAAGGGCGCCGAGGACACCGCCCTTACTCTGGCTGAGGGAGTCCATGCGGGTGAGCCAACTGGACGGAAGGGTGATTTCGAAGGCTCCCAGGAGGCTGAGGGAGAAGGCGAAGAAGACGGTGGCAATGACGGCGTTCACCCAGGGATTGGAGCCGAGTTGGACGACGCCGAAGGGGCCGAGCAAGGCGCTGACGATGAGGCCGAGCGAAGTGAAGAAGACGACGATGCCGCCCGCGTAGGCAGCGGCTTGGGCGAGGCTGTTGCTGCGGATGAAGACCGAGACCGTAAATGGGATCATCGGGAAGACGCAGGGAGTAAAGACGGCAGCCAGTCCGAGTCCGAAGGCGACGAGGGCGAACTGCCAGAGGCTGGTGGGGGCGGCGGGAGCTGCAGACGAGGCGGGGGCCGGCGTGGTGGACGGGGTGGCGCTGGTGTTTGTGGCTGAAACGACGGCATAGCCTGGAGGGGGTGCAAAGGAGGAGGCGGGCGCGCCAGGTTTCAGAATGAGGGTAGCCGAGGCTTTGCGGGTGACTGGAGGCAGGCACTGGGTATCGGTGCAGACCTGGTAGCGGACGCTGGCGGTGATCTCGGCGGGTCCGGCGGGGGCATCGGACTTGGTGGAGACGAGCACGTAAAAGACGGCTTCTTTTTCATAGGTCTCCGTGTCCATACTGAAACTCGCGTCGTGTTTGCGCACCGGCTGGGGCCGGTGGTATTCGAAGGTGGCGACGACGGGATTATCGTCGACCGTCAGTTTCGTGACGATAGGGCCGCCAGCGGGCGTAGTGGGGGAATAGAGATGCCAGGGCTCCGTGATGGTGGCGGTGAGTTTGGCGGCGGCTTTGGCGCCAGGGGCGACGTCTGTCTCCACAAACTCCAGCTTCCAGGACACGGGGCTTTGAATCTGGCGCTTGGGCGGAGCCTGCTGCCCCAGGACCAACGGCACAAGAGATAAGAGGACCACCAACATACGCCGCATAAGAAAAGAGGATACCTCTCCTGATGCTAACTTATGGCGCGAGGTGGCAGGCTTTATTCCGCGACGGCCGCTTTTCCGCCGTTGAAGTTGTGGAATTCGTGCTGGATGCGCTCATTGACGCCGCCGGAAGCGAACTCATAGGCGACGCGGATGGCGTTTTTTATGGCGTTGGCGTTGCTGCGGCCATGGCAGATGATGCAGACACCCTTCACGCCCAGCAGCGGGGCGCCGCCGTATTCGGAGTAGTCGAGGCGCTTTTTGAAGTCCGTGTAGGCAGTGCGGGACAGGACGTAGCCGATCTGGCGGGTGATAGTGGCTTTGAGGGAGTCCTGCAGCATGTGTTTGATCACGTCGACGAGACCTTCGCTCACCTTCAGCGCAACGTTGCCGATAAAGCCATCGCAGACAATGACGTCGACGATGCCGGTGAACAGGTCACGGCCTTCGACGTTGCCGATGAAGTTAATGGGGAGTTGCTTGAGCAGCGGGGTGGCGGAGCGGGTAAGGTCGTTGCCTTTGTGTTCTTCCTCGCCGATGGAGAGGATGCCGACGCGGGGCTTGTTGGTGTGGAAGATCAGGCGGGAGTAAATCTCGCCCATAACCGCGAATTGGGCGAGCATTTGCGGGCTGCAATCGACATTGGCGCCGACGTCGACCATGACGGCTGGGGTGCCTTTCATGGTGGGAAAGACGGAGGCGAGGGCGGGCCGTTCGACGCCAGGGACCATACCCTGGACCATCTTGGCAGTAGCCATAACGGCGCCGGTATTGCCGGCCGACACCACGCCGTGAGCCTGGCCTTCGCGAACCAGGCGCGAAGCGACACGGATGGAACTGTCTTTCTTGGCGCGAACAGCTTTGCTCGCGCTGTCTTCCATAGTGATGACTTCCGTAGCGTTGTGAATGCGGATGGGGAGGGACGACGCGCCGTCGTGGAGGGCCATTTCGGCGCGGAGGACGTCCTGTTTGCCGACAAGCACGACCTGGACAGGAAGTGCTTTCACCGCGCGGATCGCCCCTTCGACTTCCGCCTTAGGGGCGTGATCGCCGCCCATGGCGTCTACCGCGATGGTGATCATAATTCGGTGTGATGGATGGTAGCCAGAAAGAGGGGTAGGAAAGGGAGAGGGCCGCGCGTTACTGCTGCGCGACCTCAATCACTTCACGGCCCTTGTAGGTACCGCAGGTTGGGCAAACGCGGTGGGGCAGCTTGGTTTCGCCGCACTTGGGGCATTCGGAAAGGCCGGCGGCCTTCAGGTGGTCATGAGCACGGCGCGTGCTGGAACGCTGCTTGGAGTGTCTGCGCTTCGGATTCGGCATGGTTCTCGGCTTCCTTCAAATCAACTCGATAGTTTCTTCAGCGCTGCCCACCGGTCATCCACCGGCTTGACTTCACAATGACAGACGCTGGTATTGCGGTTCTGCCCGCAAACCGGACAGATACCCTTGCATTCGGCCCCGCACACCCACTGCATGGGCAATGCAAGGAGAATAAACTCACGTAACACGTCCTCCAGTTCGATACGGTCGTCTTCATAGAAGGCGATCTCGATCTCCCCTTCGGCTACTTCCATCTCTTCCATCAGGGGGCCGGTTTCGGCCGGCCTGTAGAAGAGATCAAAATCACTGTCAATCCCGGTGCGGGCGGGTTCCAGGCAGCGGTCACAGGGAGCCTCAACGGCAGCCTGGAGGTGGCCTTTGATGCGAACTTCCCCCAACGTGTGGCTGAGGAGCTCGGCAACGCCCGTTGCCTGAATGGAGCCAACCTGGGTCAGGTTGGGATCCAGCAGGTCGATTTCACCGGGCGGATAGTCCACGTCGAAGTGGGTTTTCCGCTTTTCCAGATCTGCGATGGAAAAGAACACACAATACTCCTGGCGCCCGGTGAACAGGCAGCATTTCTCAGTATACCCCAAGCGTAGGCTGCTGGCGAGGAGTAGTTTTAGGATGACAGGACGGCAGGAGCCGGGCCACCATCCCGGCGGCCCGCACCCCACACTCCAATTCTAGCGCGTGAGGCGGCGGCGTCTTATGATGGCAGGACGATGCAAAGCGAATCGACACCGACACCGGAGCATATTCTCCAGACTGGGCTGGCGTTCTGGGCTTCCAAGACGCTGCTGAGCGCGATCGAGATGGAGCTTTTTACGGATCTGGCGCGGCATCCCGGGCCACTCGAGCAGGTACAGGGGCGGTTGGGTCTCCATCCGCGAGCAGCGCGGGATTTTCTCGATACGCTGGTGGCGCTGCGATTTCTGGAGCGGACAGATGGGATTTACCGCAACACGCCGGCCGCCGATCTGTATCTCGACAAGCACAAGCCGAGCTACCTGGGCGGGATCCTGGAGATGGCCAACCACCGGCTGTATCCGTTCTGGGGGCATCTGACCGAAGCCCTGCGCACGGGCCGTCCGCAGAACGAGATCAAGGACGGCGGCGCCGGGATGTTTGAGACCCTGTACGCGGATCCGGCGCGGCTGAAGGAGTTCTTAAAGGCGATGACCGGGATCAGCAACCCGGCCAATCGTGCGATTGCGGCGAAGTTTCCGTGGAGTGGCTATCAGACGGCGGTGGATGTCGGCACCGCGCAGGGGGATCTGATCACGCAGGTGGCGCTGGCCAATCCGCACATCACCGGTGGCGGCTTTGACTTGGCGGAGGTGGCTCCGGTGTTTGAAGAGTATGTGGAGGCGAACGGCGTTGCGGACCGGGTGCGGTTCCTGCCGGGGAGTTTCTTCACCGATCCGCTGCCGAAAGCGGATGTGCTGCTGATGGGGCACATTCTGCACGATTGGGATCTGGAGCAGAAGAAGATGCTGGTGGGGAAGGCCTACGAGGCGCTGCCGGCAGGAGGCGCGCTGATTGTGTATGAAGCCATCATTGATGACGACCGGCGGCAGAACGCGTTTGGGCTGATGATGAGCCTGAACATGCTGATCGAGACGCCGGGGGGCTTCGACTATACCGGAGCCGATTGTCAGGGCTGGATGCGGGAGGCCGGGTTCCGGCAAACGCGGGTAGAGCACCTGGTGGGGCCGGACTCGATGGTGGTCGGCATCAAGTAACGGGAGTCAGGAGTTGACGCCGAGCATGAGGCGGAAGCTCTCGACGCGGCCGTGGATCTGCTGGGACTCGTCCTGGAGTTCGGAACTGGCGCCGGCACCTTGTTGGGCGGCTTTGGCGGTCTGCTCGGTGTGGAACTGGACGCGTTTCATGGCGCCGGCGATCTCGCGAATGGCGACGGCCTGGTCACGAGTGCCCTCACTGACGAGATTGACCAGCGACTGGGCATCCGCGGAAAGGCGGGTGACCTCGCCTATGCCTTTGGAGACACGGTCGAGGCGGTGGCGGCCGTCGTTGGCGGCACGGATGGAATCGTCGACGACCGAGGCGCTGTTGCGGGCAGCGTCGGCCGAGCGCTGGGCGAGGTTGCGGACCTCATCGGCGACAACGGCGAAGCCCATGCCGGCCTCGCCGGCGCGGGCAGCCTCGACGGCGGCGTTAAGAGCCAGGATATTGGTCTGGAAGGCGATGTCGTCGATCATTTTGAGGACGCCGGCGATTTTTTGGGAGGAACTGGTGATCTCGCCCATGGATTGGACGAGTGCGTTGAGATCGGTTGCGGCGGTGGCGGCGGTTCCGGCGGTACTTTGCATGAGGGCGACGGCAGCGCCGGTGCGCTGCTCGATGGACTCGGTCATGGAAGTGAGTTTCTCGGAGGCGGTGGTGGTGTGCTGGACAGCCGAGGCTTGCTCGGAACTCGATTCGGCCAGCGCCGCGCTGGAGGAGGCGAACTCGTTGGCGGTGCCGTGAATTCGGCCGGCGAGGGCGTGCAACTCGACGCTCCAGTGACCGAGTTGGCGGAGGGAGCCACGCAGGACCAGCCAGGTGAGGAGGCCGACGGCGATGGCAACGAAGCCGATGCTGCCGACAATCCACTTGACCCGCGAGATGAGCACCCGCACGCCGGCAAGGTGAGTGGCCTGACGCTGCTCGGTACCGGAGCGCAGGCGAGTTGTGGCGGCGGTCATGGGGTTGATGAGTTCGAAGGAGCGGTCGACGAGGGCGGACAGTTCGCCGTCAATGCGGTTCTCGGCCGAGAGGCGGGCGATTTTCTGGAAGACGGTAACCCACTCGGCGCCGTTGCGGGCGATCAACTGGACGTCGGCACGGGAGTCAGCAGGAAGAAGGGGGGCGAGTTCGTCGAGGAGTGTGCGAAGCCGGGCATAGCCTTTCTGAAAGTTGGTTTCGTTCTCTTCGGCGCGGGCGGGCATCTTCATGACTCGGTAGAGGGTGACACCGCGTTGGGCGCCTCGCATGAGCAGGATAGACTCGTCGGCGGCGCTGACGCGGGCTGTGGTGCGTTGGGTGACTTCGACCGAGTAATCCAACGCAGCCGAGAGCCGTTTGACGCTGGTCACGCAGGTGGCGACGAGTAGGGCGAGCACGGCGAGCACCGCGCCAACACCGAAATACATGGTCGTACGGACAGAAAGGCGCAAGAGCGTAAGTCTCCTCTCCTGTTTCATATCGGGCAGGTTAGAGTGATCGGCAAGAAAGCATACAAATACCGCGACAAAATCCTGCCAGGGTGGTCGATGAGTATGGAAGAGCAACTGCTCTTAAGGACTATTCATGTTGGACCGCTTAGCGTTCGCGGTGTTGGTGCCGGCGCTGGCTTGGGGACAGGCAGAGAATCCCCGCTGGAAGCCGGCCGTGACCCTGCAAACGGGACTTTCTTCGACTTTCCAGATGACCCTGGGCGGGACATTTGGGGAAGGGCCGGCGTGGTTTCACCGCGCCACGATTGATTTTCCGGACGTACTCCGGAAGGGTGACGGCTTGGTGCTGCAGGGGTGGCTGACGCGGGACCTGCCCAGCACCCGGCAGGATTGGACGTTGGGGCTGGCGTACCGGCCGAGGGTATGGGCGAAGGGGAAGCATGTGGTGGCGTCCAGTTTCGGCTGGCAGAGGTGGTTGTTTCCCTCCGTATTGAGCGGTGCCAATGATCATTTGGTGGCGAGCAATGTGACGTACCGGACCAAATGGAAGCTGCCGATCCAGGTGAGCGCGGACAATTGGGTGCTGGTGAGTTCGCCATTGCGGCGAGGCAACGCGACCTACATCCAGGCCGGGACGCAACACACGTTATGGAAGGCGGGCAGTAAGCGGGTGGTTTTGAAGCACGGGCCAGCGACAACGTATTCTTATCATTTCTATGACCGCTCGGGCTGGCGGGTGCTGCGCTACACCGGATCGCTGCTGTTTGAGACGCGTTACTGGACGGTGGAGGGATCGCTGCGGCAGCAGGACGCCATTGCGGCGCGGGTGCCGAACAACCGGTACTGGTGTTTTCAGTTAACACGGCGGATGTAGGGGCCCGTGCGGCGGCTCTGTTAGGATGACGGCTGTGTGCGGTTTTGCCGTCTTCCTTGCTTTGCCGCTTTTACTGCCGGGCGGGCAGCCACCCTCGGATTTCGAATTCCGTACGATGGAACGGGCCGGGGGCACACGCCTGCTGGGCGCGGCGTCGCTCGACGGCGGTCTGGTCCGGCTGACGCCTCCGGCGCCAAACCAGTCTGGAGCGTTCTGGCTGACCGGGCAACGCCTCGTCTCGCCCCGCTTTGAAACCGAGTTCACGTTCCGGATGGTGCGGGCGCGGAGCCGTTTCGAGGATGGCTCCGATGGACTGGCCTTTGTCATCCAGAACGTCGGGCCGGAGGCGTTCGGCGGCATCGGGTCGGCTGGCGGCTTCGGGATGGGACGCGGCGGGAATCCGGCGCAGCCGGGCATTGCGCGCAGCCTGGCGATCTTCTTCGACACACACCGGAACCGTGAGGAAGGCGATCCCTCGTCGAATTCGATAGGCCTGTACACGAATGCGGACGGCACGTTTCCGCCGCGCCGGCTGGCGGTTCTGGCCAAGGCGCCGGCGCGAATGAACGACGGACGCCCGCATGTGGTGCGGGTCCGCTACACGCGGCCGCGCCTGGAGGTGTTTCTGGATGCGCGGCGGGTGTTACAGGAGGCAGTGGAGTTGGAGACGATCGTCGGGTCCGCCCATACCGCCTACCTGGGCTTTACGGCCTCCACCGGGGACGGCTACCAGCAGCACGAGATCCTCTCCTGGCGGTTCCGTTCCGGAGGCACAGGGACGAGTTCGGGCCTTCGCTTCGAGAGGCAATTGGAAGAGCAGGTGACTTCCGGCATCCGGTTCGGCACCGAGTGTCTGGTGGGGCGTACGCTGTGTACACCGCCGCGGGCGGAGGTGACGGAGTTGGCGCCGGGGCGCTGGCAAGTCCTGCTGCCGCCTCATCTGCCGTGGGCTGCTTCGATCGCGAACCCGAGGCGGAAGGAAGTCCGGATCGAGCATGCCAGCGGAACTATTTGCTGGAAGGCCCGCGGGACCGGAGAAGCTTTCTGCCACGGGCCGGAGAGCGGCGAGGGCCGGGGCGCGATTCGCATGGAAGCGCGGGATGGGCGGACGTACTTTAAGATCGACACCGGCGAGGAGCCTTCGGCGAACGAAGGCTACTTCCTCTTTGAGGCGGTACTGCGCGAGTAAGAACGGCACCTCGCCAGACGCTTAGTAGCCGGACGCTTAGTAGCCGTAGCCGCTGCCGCCGGAATCGGGCGGAGGCTTGATGCCCAGCGTTTCCTTTACGGAATCCAGCACGCCGGCGTCCTTCACCACTTCTTCCAGCCACTTCTCAAACGGCAGGCTGGCCCAGTAGATGGCGCGCTCCACCAGATAGCCGACCGGGCTATGGGGCTCGTTGGTCTTGAAGAACATCGCCACCGCCTGGAGGCGCTTGATGGCGTCGTTACGGTCCTGCGGATCGAGCGGGACGCCGTCGCCCACCCATTCTTTGCGGCGCGAACCACCGCCGCCACCGCCCCCGCCACCGCCGTCTTCGCCGGTATCGCCGCCGCCACCGCCGCCGGTATCCTCGTTATCATTGGATTCGCGCAGCTTGCCGACAATCTTCTCGATGTCGCCGATCATCTGGTCCAGGCTCTCGATGGTGCGAGAGACCTGGCTGAGCGTGGGCATCTCTTCGGCTTCGGTGTAGCGCTCTTCGATCAGGGCATTCAGCAGACGTAGTTCTTCGGCAGCCTCGGTGAGGTCGGCAATCCAGGTTTCGTAGAAGGTGCGCGGCGTGGTGCTGACGGCTTTGCGGAACAACTCGCCGGTGGGCTTGCCTTCCGCGATCGCCTCTTCATACGCCTTGGTTTCCTTGACCTTGAGGTTATCGACGTAGTTGGCCTGATCCCAATCGAGATGGCTGTAGAAGGTGGTGCTCATCTGCGGCTTGGTGGCGCGAATGCCGCGGATGGCGAGCGGAAGCAGGCGGTCGATCTGACCGAGGGCAGCGGCACGCATCTCGATGCCGCTTTCCTCCTCGTCGACGAAGCCATCTTCGTCGGGCTCGGGCGGCTGGATGCTGGGGTAAAAGTAGTCCCAGAAGCGCTCCTGCATCTCCCGCATCAGGCGCAGGCCATCGCGCAGGCCGGGCATGCCGTACTGTTTGATGAGCGCCTCGGTTAGGTATCCGGCGACGCGGAGATCCTTGCTGTCGTTGGTCAGCGAATTGGAGGCAATCTTGGTGATCTTGGGCCAACTGGGGACGTTGGCTTCCTTGAGAGCCCAATCGCCAAGGTTCTCCCCCTCGTCCGACTTCCGCATTTCGCGCAGTTCGGTGAGGATGGTGGTATTGGAGATGTCTTTTCCCGCCGGAGTGGGGGAATCGAGGGGAGCCAGAAGCTGTTCGATGTCGATGACCGGAGCGGAGGCCATAGACCTTTGAGTGTAACAACGATCACCGGGCTAGCGAATCAGCTTCGGCATCGCTTTTTGCCAGTAGCGGGAGAAGCGGCGGAGGTCAGGAGTGGGGCCGAGTTCGACGAAGGGGGGCTCGGACCGGATCTCGATGGGCATGATTTGGCGAAGTTCTTCCATCTGGGCGCGAAGACGCGGGTCCGGCGTATCCATGGTGACAACGCCGGTGGCGCCGTGAACCGCGGCGAACGCTGCTACTTCGGTGGGCGGGTGCCCGCGGCGAATCTCGACCGGCAGTTCGAGCAGGCATTCGTACAGGAAGCCGATCCGTTTGAGGGTCCAGCCGTCCATTTGGAGTTGGGCGTCGTCAAAGACAAACACCGCGGGCGCGGGTTCGCCGAGCGCCGTGAGATTGAGCCAGTCGGTGTGGAGCCAGAGGACATGGTCGCTCATCCGAACAGCCGCCTTTCCAGTTCTTCGTAAGGTGCGTCAAAGGGGCAGTCCCGGCGGCGCGGACAATCTCGGCAGTAGCTGCCGCGGGTGTAGCGTTCCAGGTTCTCGCGATTGAAGATGTACGGTTTACCGGCGAACGTGGAGGCCACCCACTGCCAGGAAAGATTGTTGCTGGCCGGATCGCCGTCAAGGAGGTGGCGCAGGAACCAGCGGGCGCCGGCCTGCCAGGCAACGCGCCGCCAGTGAACCACATAGGCGGCAACCCACATGCGGGCGTGGTTGTGAAGGTAGCCGGTGGCGGCCAGATCGGTGGCAAAGCCATCCATGCAGGCGAGCCCGGTTTCGCCTCGTTCAATGTCGGCGGGCAGTTCCGGGGCGTAGGATTCGGCCGGATGTCCGGATTTGTAGGGTTCGCGATCCTGCCAGATGCCGTCGCCGACGGCATAGTGGACGCGGCGGTAGTAGTCGCGCCAGGCGAGTTCCTGAACAAACTTGAAGATCCGCGTGAGGCGGCCGGCCTGCTCGCCGGCTTGGCGCAGGACTTCCGGCAGCGGGGTGACGCCATGGCGGATGTAGGGGCTGAGGCGGGTGACGGCGCCGTCCAGATAGTTGCGCGAGGCGCCATAGCGGACCGGCTGAATCTGGATAAGCGCCTGTTCGGCGGCGCGGCGGCCGCCGGGAGTGGGGCTGAAGGGACCGGAGGCGCCGGGAAACAGGGCTGCGAGATACTGTTTCAGCTCGTCATGGTTCGAAAAGTCGCGCCGCAGGATGCTCACGAGACCCTCTTCGGAACACGGCCGCGGCGGCAGGCGTCGCTACAGTAGCGCACCTGTTCCCAGTCGCGTTTCCACTTCTTGCGCCAGGCAAATGGGCGTCCGCACCAGCAGCAGATTTTGGTTGCAAAGTGTTCTTTCTTTATCACCTGTACTTCTGATGCCCATATCACTGTATGAGCAAGAAAATGTGTCGGCGGGGGGGCGCATGGTATCGTAAAAAAGTCTCTACCCATGTCAACTACCAAGATGGCGATTACCGACGAGCCTGCCGTACAAGGGCCGACTGTCATACCTGACTCCGACCCCGTAGAAACATCGGAATGGATTGATGCACTCGACCAGGTGATTGATGAGACCGGAGGCGAACGCGCCCGGTTCTTGCTGGAACGGTTGCAGGAGCGAGCCGCCAACCTGGGGGTTGCCGCGGCCCTGAAGCCGAACACACCTTATATCAACTCGATCCCGGTTGAAGAGCAGGTGCCCTACCCGGGTGACCGCGCGATCGAACGGCGCATCAAGAGCATCATTCGCTGGAATGCGATGGCGATGGTGGTGCGCGCGAATAAGTACGACGTTGGAATTGGTGGGCACATCTCCACCTACCAGTCGTTGGCTACGTTGTTAGAGGTGGGTTTCAACCACTTCTTCCGCGGCAGCGTGGATGGCGGCCCCGGGGATATGGTGTATTTTCAGGGCCACGCATCGCCGGGCGTGTACGCGCGCGCCTTCGTGGAAGGGCGCCTGGACGACCAGCACCTGCAGAACTTCCGCCACGAGTTGCGGGAGCATGCCGGGTTGTCGTCGTATCCGCACCCGTGGCTGATGCCGGACTTCTGGCAGTTCCCGACCGTGTCGATGGGCCTGGGCCCGATTAACTCGATTTATCATGCGCGGTTCCTCCGTTACCTGGAGAATCGCAAGATCACACCTGCGACGGATCGGAAGATCTGGGCGTTTGTGGGTGATGGCGAGACCGACGAGCCCGAGACGCTGGGCGCCATTACGCTGGCGTCGCGCGAGAAGCTGGACAACCTGATTTGGGTGGTGAACTGCAATCTGCAGCGGCTGGACGGACCGGTGCGCGGCAACGGCAGTATCGTGCAGGAGTTGGAAGCGATCTTCCGAGGCGCGGGCTGGAACGTGGTGAAGTGTCTGTGGGGTAGCGAATGGGACCGCCTGTTTGCCAAGGATACGACCGGGCTGCTGTTGAAGCGGCTGGGCGAGTGCGTGGATGGCGAGTTCCAGAGCTTCAAGGCGCACGGCGGCAAGTACACGCGCGAGCACTTCTTCGGCAAGTACCCGGAACTGCTGGAACTGGTTTCCGACATGACGGACGAAGAGCTGTTCTACAAGCTGAACCGCGGCGGCCACGACCCGGTGAAGGTGTACAACGCCTATCTGCGGGCCACGCAGACCAAGGGCCAGCCGACAGTGATTCTGGCCAAGACCGTGAAGGGTTACGGGTTGGGCGAGGCGGGTGAAGGCCGCAACATCACCCATCAGCAGAAGAAGCTGAACGAGCAGGAGATGGAATATTTCCGGGCGCGGTTTGAGATCCCGGTCGACACGGCGCATGTGAACGCGATCAGCTTCTACCGGCCGCCAGATGACAGCGCCGAAATGCAGTACATCCGCGAGCGCCGCGAGGCAATGGGCGGGCCGGTGCCACAGCGCAAAGTGGCGAAGATCGAACTGCCGACGCCGTCGCTGGATTTGTTCAAGGATTCGCTGGCGGGTTCGGCGGACCGCGAAGTGTCGACAACGATGGCGTTCGTGGCGGTGCTCCGCAATCTGCTAAAGGAAAAGAGCATCGGCAAGTATATTGTGCCGATCATTCCGGACGAAGCACGCACGTTCGGCATGGATTCGTTGTTCCGGCAGTACGGGATCTACGCCAGCCAGGGGCAGTTGTATAACCCGGTGGACGCGAGCAACTTCAATTACTACAAGGAAGCCAAGGAAGGGCAGATTCTGGAAGAGGGCATCACGGAAGCGGGCTCGATGGCCAGCTTCACGGCTGCCGGAACCGCGTATGCCAACTACGGCCTTCCGATGATTCCGTTCTTCACGTATTACTCGATGTTCGGGTTCCAGCGTGTGGGCGACATGATGTGGGCGTTTGCCGATTCACGCGGCAAGGGCTTTCTGATGGGCGCCACGGCGGGACGGACGACGCTGGCGGGCGAGGGCCTGCAGCACCAGGACGGCCACAGCCACGTGCTGGCCAGCACAGTGCCGACCTGCGTGACCTACGATCCGGCGTATGCGTACGAGATCGCGGTGATTATCCAGGACGGCATCCGGCGGATGTACGAGATGGGCGAAGACATCTTCTACTACATCACGATCGGCAACGAGAACTATGTGCAGCCCGCCATGCCGGAAGGCGTGACGGAAGGGATCCTGCGCGGTATCTACAGGTTCAAGGCGGCGGCGAACGGCAAGCCGGCGGCGCATTTGTTTGGTAGCGGGTCCATTCTGAACGAAGCACTGAAGGCGCAGCAGATTCTGGCCGAGCAGTACAACGTGCAGACCGATGTGTGGAGCGTGACCAGCTATAACGAACTGCGGCGCGATGCGATCAGCTGCGAACGTTGGAATCGCCTGCACCCGACCGAAGCGCCGAAGACACCGTTCGTGGTGAAGGCGCTCGAAGGCACGAAAGGCCCGATCATCGCGGCGTCCGACTACATGAAGGTGATCTCCGACCAGTTGGCGCCGTGGCTGGGTTCGCGGCTGATCTCGCTCGGCTGCGACGGCTTCGGGCGTAGTGAAAACCGCGAGCAGTTGCGCCGCTTCTTTGAAGTGGATGCAGCGAACATCGCGGCGTCGACGCTGAGCCGGCTGGCGCGCGACGGCAAGTTCGACGCGGCAAAAGCGGCCAAGGCGATTGCGGACCTGGGTATTGATACCGAGGTTGGCGATCCAGCGCACCGCTAACGCAACGGTACACGTTTGTACTAACATTAGGCCATGACCAGCATCCTCATCAGTTGGGTTGCCAGCATTGTGAGTTTGTTCGTCGTGGCCTATGTTGTTCCTGGCTTTCACGTGACGAGCGTGGTGGCGGCGGCGGTGGCTGCCGTGGTGATTGGGTTGTTGAACGCGACGCTGGGCAATGTGATGAAGCTGCTGGGCTGTCCGCTGATGGTGCTGACGCTGGGTCTGGCGGCGCTGGTGGTGAATGCGCTGATGATTCTGCTGGCATCGGCGTTGGTGGATGGGTTCCGGGTGGATGGCTTTCTGCCCGCGTTCTTCGGTTCGATCCTGTTGAGTATTGTGTCGACGGTAGTGGGTGCGATCTTCCGCACGGCCACAAAGTAGTCCTACTCGATTCCCCTTACAAACTATTCGGGTGTTTTTAGAAACAGAAGGGGCCCTTTCTGCGTCCGATGAGGTAGGAGGGGCACGAACAAATGTACGAGGAGCAGGAAATGGCAACCAGGCTGTCAGCAGTCGTAGACCTGGTGCGGCTGGGTGATGACGCTACCAGCCGTGGAGAAACGAGTGAAGCGAATCGCGTCTACCAACTGGCTGTTTGTTTGATCGCAACTGGCGAATGCGCGGCGAACATTCCCGCCGAATCCCTGGGTTTGGCGGATCCCGGCACGATCACGTTTGTGATGGGTCCACGCCGGCCCGTCCAGTAACGTCATAGGTGGAGAGCGGGCCCCGCGGCCCGCTCGGTACACCACGACCAGGAGTTGAGCCCGCCATGCTGCGTTACGTCCTCCCCTCCCTTCTGACTCTCACCTTACAAGCCGAATCGGTTGGCACCGCGTCTCGCACGGTGACGTTGCCGCCGGAAGAGATTGTCGTCGAGTTGGTAATCTCCACGCACAACGAGATACAGCCGGAGCAGGCCGTTGCGCTGCTGAGTGCGTTGCAGGTGAGTGCCGCCGATTTGAAGACAGTGGGCACGCTGCGCGATGATATCGACAAACTGGGCTGGCAGTTCACGTTCGTGCGGCCGTATAGCTCCATGCGCGTGCTAGTGAAGCAATTGGAGCAGGTGCGCGGGCAGTTGCGGGAGGCGGGCACACCGATGAGCTATCAATTCTTCCTGCGCCCGTCGCCACGGACGCTGGAGACGACGCGGCGGAAGGTGTTGTCGGAACTGGTGAATGAGGCTCGGCAGAGCGCGGGTGCGGGCAGCAGTAAGATCCGGTCGTTCAGCTTTGAGCCCCGCCCGGAGACGCTGGATTCCGGAAGGACGAACTTGCTGTTTGGGCAGCACACAGGTGCGCTGCAGTATCAGTTTACGGTGACGGCGGTGTTTGAGTAGGGTCGGAAGGGACGCGCGAGGGCTGCTCGGGGATGCCTGCGACCGTTGCCGGGTAACCGGCGCTGAACGGACGAACGGTTTCGCGCAGAGCCAACAGAGAACGCAGAGAAAACGCTAAAGGGAGCCTGTTTGCGGTTCTCTACATGCGCCAAGGCTCGGCGCGAAACAACAGTTTGGGATGCTTTTGCGGTCCCAGCTGCCAGTGGGCTCCAGGCGCCCCCTATTTCAGGCGGATGCTATGGGTGCCCAGCGTGTTTCCCAAGGCCTGCT
>JAEUQF010000478.1 GCA_016789745.1 Bryobacterales bacterium | reverse complement strand
CAAGTTCACGATGCAGACCGAGCCTGGCCAAGGTCCGTATCTCATCCAGGCCGCCTTTGATGGCGTCACTTACAACAAGATGCTGCCCCCAGGTGCGCCGCGCACGAACGTTGAGGTGGAAGTATTCAACGCGCAAACCCGTGCGGGGGAGGCCAAAGTCACGCAGCACATGCTGTTGTTTGAGCCAAACGAAGGCGCGCTGCTGGTAAACGAGAACGTGATTCTCGAAAATGCCGGCAAGCTCACCTTCAACAACCCCGACGAAGGTACCTACCGTTTCTATCTGCCGCCGGAAGCCAAGGGCAAGGTGAAGATCATGGCCGCCGCGCCGAACGGGATGCCGATTGAGCGCGCCGCCAATCCGACCAAGACGGAGAACATCTATGCCATCGACTTCGCGATCAAGCCTGGCGAAACCCGTCTGCAACTGACGTACAGCCTGCCGCTGTCTGATTCCGCCACGTTCACCAGCCGCATCCTGCACAAGGAAGGCACGACGCGCCTGGTAACGCCGCGCGGCGTTTCGCTAAAGGCGGACAACATCACCGAACTCGGCCGCGAACCCGCCACGCAGGCGGCCATCTACAACCTGAACGGCCAGGAGATGAAACTCGAAATCAGCGGCACCGGCTCTCTGAGAGAAGCCGCGTCGGAAGGGGGCGAGAACGAAGGTCCCGGCATCCAGGAAATCCTGCCGCGCATCTATGACCGCCTGAATACCGTGCTCGCTCTGGCTGCGTTGATCCTTGTCTCCGGCTTCGTCCTGCTGTACCGTAGCAGTCCAACCGGTCCCGCTCCGGCGTCCAGCGCCGCTGGCAAGAAAGGGAAGTCGCGTGCATGAGCGCCGCGGCTCCTGCAGTTCAAATCAGTGATCTCTGGAAATACTACGGCGATTATCCCGCTCTGAAGAGCATCGGCCTTTCCATCCACGCCGGCAGTTGCCTGTCGTTATTGGGCCGCAACGGAGCGGGTAAGACGACATTGCTGCGCATCCTCGCGGGTCTGCTCCGGCCGCAACGAGGCGACCTCCGCATCTTCGGCCATGACCCAAGAGACGGCGCCACCCGCGCCCGCATCGGCATCCTGGGCCACGGCATTGGCGTGTACGAAGAGCTATCGGCACTCGAGAACCTGAAGCTGTTCGCCAATCTTTATGGCCTTCCGAACGCCGCCGAGAGCGCGAAGGACTGGCTGAAACGCACCTACCTGGACAACGTCAGCGATTCGCTGGTGCGCGAGTTTTCAAGAGGCATGCGCCAACGGCTGGCGGTTGCCCGCGCCTTCATCCACGGGCCGGATCTACTGCTGCTGGACGAGCCCTTCACGTCGCTCGATGACCGCGCGATCGCCTTGCTGCAATCGCTGCTGCAAGGGGCATTGAACCGGGGCGCAACCATCGTGATGTCGACGCACCAACTGCGAGAAGCAATGGAACTATCCACCGACGTGGCGCTGCTCAATCGCGGCAAGCTGGTATTCCAGGGCCCGCGTCCGGTAGAGATGCTGCAGGATCCCACATGGCTGTACCGCACCTATGGGGAGGGCTAACGGATGAACTTCGTCTCCCAAACTCTCACCGTAGCGGGCAAGGATATCCGCAGCGAGATCCGCACCAAGGAGTCGCTGAACGCCGCGATCAGCTTCGCCATCGTTATTCTGGTGATCTTCAGCTTTGCCGTCGACCCCAGCGCCGAACAGATTAAAGAGATGTCCGGCGGCCTGCTGTGGATCGTGTTCGCCTTCGCCGGCGCGCTGATCCTGAACCGCAGCTTTGCCCGCGAACTCGGCAATGATTGTCTGGATGCGCTGATCTGCTCGCCGGTGCCGAGCGCGGCGCTGTTCACAGGCAAGGCCGCGGCCAACTTCGTGCTGCTGATGGTGGTGGAAGCCGTATCGCTGCCCATTTTCGGCGTGCTGTACAACATGCAATGGATGCGCGACCCAGCAACTCTGGCGGCGGTCTGCATGCTGGCAACGTGGGGCATTACGATCATCGGAACGGTGTTTTCCGCGCTCACCGTTAACCTGCGCCTGCGCGAGTTGATGCTGCCGGTGCTCATCTATCCGATGATGATTCCGGCACTGATGGCGGCCATGCGCCTGACGACGGTGCTGATCTCCGAAGGCACCATTCCAGCCGACGACATCATCTGGCTCCGTCTGCTGGTCGGCTTTGATATCATCTTCACCGCTTTATCGGTGATGCTCATCGACACGGTTCTCATCGGGTGACCCTATGCGTCAAAACGTGCTCATCGGACTAGCTCTACTCGCGGGCCTCTGGCTGGCGCGAAACCTCTACGTCATTTTCCTGGGGCTGCCCGATGAAGCGGCGCAGGGGGCCATCTATCGCATCATGTTCTTCCACGTGCCCAGTTGGTTCACCTGCTTCACGGCGTTCTTCGTCGCGGGCATATCGAGCATGCTTTACCTGGGCAAGAAGAGCACCATGTACGATACGCTGGCCGTTTCGGCGGTGGAGGTCGGCGTGGTGTTCACCATCATCGGCCTGGTGACCGGCTCCATCTGGGGGCGCATTATCTGGGGCATCTGGTGGACCTGGGATCCGCGCCTGACATGGGCGTTGATCACCTGCATCGTCTACTCGGGATACCTGATGTTGCGCCGCGCCATTGACGACCCGACGGCCCGAGCCAAGAACTCAGCGGTGCTCTGCATCTTCGCGTTCGCCAGCGTGGTGATCACCTATAAAGCCATCGACTGGTGGCGGACGCAGCACCCCGGCCCGGTGCTGAGCATCCGCACCGGCGGCGGCAACATGGATCCGGCCATGGAAGCGATGCTGTTCTCCAACTGGGGCGCATTGCTGCTGCTGTGCATTGTGCTGGTGGCCGTCCGCATGAAGCAGGAAGACACCAGCCGAGAAGTCGAATCGCTACGCCGCTACGCCCACGCGGCCTGACGCCAAGGAGACCCATCATGGACCAACGTAACTTCCTATATATGTTCTACGGCTTCGCCGCAGCCTGGGGAATCCTGGCGCTGTACGTCATCAGCCTGGTGATGCGGGAAGGCCGGCTGCGCAAGGAACTAGATAGCGTGAAGCGGATGCTGGATTCGAAGGGCTAATCCAACTCGGCTAACTTCGTATCCAGATGCAGCAACACATCGCGCAGCATCGCGCGATGCCGTTCGTGCCGGGCCTTCTCCAACTCACGCGCAATGCGGGTGCGATCCAGCGTGAGGCTCTCGCGCTTCGCGCGCTTGGCAGCCTGTTCGGGCGTTTCGGCCACCCGGCGCAGTTTGGCCTCCGCCTCGGCGGCCGCCATCTCCTGGCGGGATTCCACGTCCTTGCTTTCCCAACCGCGTGACATTTGCTTCCCCTACCATCATAATTCCCGGCTATAGTGAAGACATGACCCGCCGAACAACGACTACTGCTGGAGGAAGTCGTCTGGGCCGACACGGATCGCCTTAGCGGCACGCCGTGTTTCAAGGGTACCCGTGTTCCGGTCCAGGCGCTCATCGATCACATTGAAGCCAACCAAACACTCGACGACTTTCTGGATGGCTTTCCCTCGGTCACTCGCGAACAGGCCATCGCGTTTCTCGACCTAGCGAAGGACCACCTTCTTGCGTGCGTATCCTCCTAGATGAACGCGTGAACGCGAGGCTTCGGGCTGCGTTCCCAAGCCATGCGGTCCGCACCGCCACAGAGGCTGGCTGGAGAAGCGCGACGGACAACTCGATTCTGGAACTCGCTGAAGCTCACTTCGATGTTCTCGTCACGGTGGACCGTAAGCTCAAGAATCTTCACCACAGATCTTCCCGCCGGCTCGCGTTGGTCATCGTAAGAGTTGCCAACAACACGCTGGAGGCCTACAGGCCGATGTTCGCTGAGATCCTGCGCGCGGTGGAGCAAGTGGCACCGGGAACGGTGTTGCGCGTACCTGCCGTGAAACTGTAGGTTCCCGCGCAGTCGCCGTCCACTCCGCCGAACTCGAGGGTAACCCCGCGCCCCGTTCGAATCGTAATATCATCGATACGTATCATGCGGCCGCTCTTCGTGATTCTCCTCGCAGGACTTGCTCTTACCGGCGCTGACACCAGCACGGAAACGGCGCCGATTCCGACGTACACGGCTGGGGAACGCCGGCACTGGGCGTTCCAGCCGCGTAAGGAAGTACAACCGCCCACGCTCAGCGATCCGGCTGCCAAAGCCTGGATCCGCACCCCTGTCGATGCGTTCGTCCTCGAAGGGCTTCGCAAGGCCGCGCTCAAGCCAGCCCCGGAAGCCGACAAAGCTACGCTGATTCGCCGCGTCACCTATGATCTGCACGGTCTGCCGCCGACGCCGGAAGAGATCAGCGCGTTTGTCAATGACAAGTCGCCGGATGCCTACGAGAAACTGGTGGAGCGGCTTTTGAACAACCCGCGGTACGGGGAACAGTGGGCGCGGCACTGGCTGGACGTGATCCGCTTCG
>JAEUQF010000473.1 GCA_016789745.1 Bryobacterales bacterium | reverse complement strand
CCCGCCAACTGCAGCCGGCCCGATCCTTCCTGCTGCCCCATCAACGCCAGCACCGCCTCGGTGTGCCCGAACTCCAATTCCTTCAAATCACCCTTCACTCGCTCGAAGACACCTCGCAAGCAGCGCCTAGCCGCCGCGACGGGCTGCGCACGCAAGGCGTCACTCGGTAGTTCCAGCGACCCGAACCGCCCCTTCCGGCAGTTCCGTTCCCGCCAATCGTTGACGTAGCCGGCCCAAAATGCCTCTTCGTCCGTGGCCAGTTCCGCGGTCCGCCCCAGTTGTGCCACCAAGCCCGGGTTATACTCCTGAGTCAGGTGGGGCAATAGTTGGTGCCGGATCCGATTCCGCGTGAAGGCCGGATCGGCGTTCGTCGCATCTTCCACCCAGTCGTGGCCCCGGTCCCGCAGCCAGGTTTCCACTTCCGGCCGGGTCACCTCCAACAGCGGCCGCACCAGCCCTTCCGCCGTCTTCGGCAGGATGCCAGCGAGCCCCTGCGGACCGGTGCCCCGCAGCAGGCGGAACAGGACCGTCTCGGCCTGGTCAGACTGGGTATGCCCGGTGGCCACCGCGTCCACCACGCCGTCCCGAATCAGGCGCTCGAAAAACGCGAGCCGAGCCAACCGCGCTTCCTGTTCCAGGTTTCCGCCGCGCGCCGTCACATTAACCACTTCCAGATGGAACGGCAAGTCCAGTTCGGCCGCCAGGCGGCGCACGAACGCCGCGTCGGCGCTTGAACTGGCGCGCAGTTGATGGTCGACATGCAGCACGTGCAGCGGCCCGTTCCACGACGCGCGCAGTTGGCACAGCGCTCGCAGCAGGCATACGGAATCCGCCCCGCCGCTGACGGCCGCGCCCAGCCGCATACCCTCCCGCAGCAACTGCTGCCGATGGCAATACCGGGCGATCTTTTCGAGGATAGCGTCCACAGGCGAAAGGTTCTCCTCATCATAGCCGCCGCAGGTCCCCCGGTTGACGCCAACACCACCCACTACGGACAATACAGGTTTCTATGAGCTACGGCCTCACCATTCGCCAAGACGGCGCCCTCGACTTCGTCAGCCTGGGCGCCCTGATTCACCGGCTTGACCCCGGCGTCATCCCTTTCCGGAAAGCCTCCGAATGCGCTATCCACGTGAGCGGCGGCGAGTTCAACTGCGCCGCCAACCTGGCGGATTGCTTCGGCCTCAAGACTGGCATCGCCAGCGCCATGGTGAACTACCCCATCGGCGACCTGATTCATGAGCGCGTTCGCGCCATGGGCGTGAAGCCGTTCTATAAGAGGTTCGAACACGACGGCGTCACCGGTCCCAACATGGCCACCGTCTACAGCGACCGCGGCCAGGGCGTCCGCGGCCCCGTGGTCTTCTACAACCGTTCCAACGAAGCGGCCGCGCGCCTGAAGCCGGGCGACTTCAACTGGGGTGAGATCTTCGGCGGCGGCTGCCGCTGGTTCCACTCCGGCGGCATCTTCGCGGCGCTCTCGCCCACCACATCGCAGGTGATTATCGAGGGTATGAAGGCCGCCAAGGCCCAGGGCGCCGTTGTCTCCTTCGACCTCAACTTCCGCGCCAAGCTCTGGAAAGTGTTCGGCGGCGCCGACAAAGCCGTCGAAATCATGCGCCAGATTGTCGATAACGTGGACGTGCTGGTGGGCAATGAAGAGGATCTGCAGTTGGGCCTCGGCATCCCCGGACCCGAAGTCGAAAAGCACGGCAAGCTCGACCCCAGCATGTTCTTCGGCATGATCGAAGGCGTCACCAGCAAGTTCCCGAACCTCAAGGTGCTGGCCACCACGCTGCGCGAAGTACACACCACCAATCGCCATAGCTGGAGCGCGGTGGCCTGGATCGACGGCAAAACCTACCAGGCGCCCCAATGCGAACTCGATGTGCTCGACCGCGTCGGCGGCGGCGATGGCTTCGCGTCCGGCCTGATTTACGGCATGCTGACGGGCGCGACGCCGGAAGAGGCACTGCGGCTGGGCTGGGCCCACGGCGCGCTGCTGACGAGTTTCCCTGGCGATACGACCATGGCGTCGCTTGACCAGGTGAAGGCTTTCGGCAACGCCCGGATTCAACGATAGGTGAACGGGATGCACCCCGCGCTCCCGTTGGACGACAAAGCGTTGCTCGATGCGTTGCTGGAGCGTGCCGGTATGGCAATGGAGGGTGCCAACCCGTATGAGTCGGATGGTGCCTTTGCGCGCAAGCTGCTGGAATTGCCGGTGGGCTTGCGCGCGATGGCTGCCACCTATTGGTTGGACATCAGTATCTCCAAGGATGACCTGGGGTGGCACTTTCTGAACTTCGGTGAGCCGGCGCTGGTTCGGGAGACGGAGGCTGCGCTGCGCGAGTTGGGTATGGAGCAGCATGCAGCATGGTTTGCGGAGGCGCATACGTTGATGCGGCCGCTGCTGGACGAGATCGACTCGCCGGAAGGCTACTACCGGATTACTGAGGAGCGGGGCGTAGCCGGCCGGATAATGGCGATGACGAAGCCGGCTTGGAATGCGGATCGTGCAGCGCCCGTCGGTAAGAGTTGCATCTTTACCGCATGGGTACGGTACGCACGTGCCAAGCCTCAGAACGTCTTCACGGACAATCCGCCGGCCGAGGATACAATGGGGCATGGCTCTCGTCGACGATGTGCGCATGGATCGCACGAAGCTTGAAGTGGTGACAACGGAGACTCCGTCCGACGCTAAAGCCTACTGGCAGACAAAGACAATGCTGGAACGCCTGGAGGCGTTGGAACTTACGAGGCAGATCCTCAATGGCTACGATCCGGCTACCACCCGATTTCAGCGAGTTCTTGAGGTTACTCGCCACCCATGAGGTGCGCTATCTATTGGTGGGCGGCTATGCCGTGAACGCCTTCGGGTATGTGCGAAACACTGTCGACCTGGACATCTGGATCGCGGCCGACCCTGAGAATCAGGAGCGGGTGGTGGCGGCGTTGCGTGAATTTGCCTTCCCAGCTGCGACGACGGATCTGCTTGTGGAACCCGACGCCATGTTGCGAATGGGCCTCCCACCGCTCCGGATCGAGGTGATGAAGAAGATCTCGGGTGTTGACTTTGAATCGTGCTGGGAACGCCGCGCGATGCTCCAAATCGACGATCTCACCGTGCCCATGATCTCGCTCACCGATCTAAAGGCCAACAAGCGCGCCTCAGCCCGGGCAAAGGATCTGGCGGACCTCGCCGAACTCCCCTAAGCCCGCCCCTCCATCGGCTCCATCGAGTCCACCAAACTCCCCGAATCCACCCACTCCCGCACCAGCCGCTCCGACATCCCCATGTCCCGGTGCAACGCCTCGCACAATCCGTCCGCTGTCAGACTCTCCCGCGTGACACCCTCGGCAGTCTTCACATACCGCGTGTTCCCGAACAGCACCACCATGGCGTCGCCACGATTCCGCCGCGCGTACAACCGCTGGTTGAAGGGACTCATCTGGCGCGACGCCTCATACTTCGCCTGGAAGTAATCGCGATCGACCACCTCCGGGCCAAAGCGGCACGGCAGCGGCTCCTCCCATGGCGGCGTCTGCATCCGCGCCACATGGGTGCCGTTATCCGGCTCCATCTCGATGCCGAATACCGGATGATCCTGCCGCACTGGGCGGTCCGCGAACTCCACCGGGACCCCATTCAGAATCGACGGATCCACCAGCCAGTGCGCGCCGTTCACCGCCACCCGCACACTGCCATGGTTCACAAATCCCATATCACGCATCGAGCCCGTGATCCGCGCCACCTGGAATCCGAGACCGCCCAGGAGTTCGAACAACGCGTTGGCCGTCGACCAGCAAGTGCCGCCGGTGCCACTCTCCAGGAACCCCGCGTAGAAGTGCTCCGCGTCGCTGCCCGGCAGAGCCTCGTCCGGCTTCCGCCGCAGCCAGATCATCTTCCGCACATTGTCGAACGGTACCTGCGCGCACCACGCCCCAAATACCTGCCGCACGCCCTCCAGACCCGCCGCGGGCGCCTCCACCCCCAACCGCCGCAACATGTCCCTTGTCATTTGTTCCGCAGCACCTCATCAACAAACGCGAACAACTGGCGTGTCGAAGGATCATCCGGCAAACCCAGATCCCGATCCAACTTCACGTGGTCCGTATTCTCCGCGCCGAAGATCGCGGCCGGCACACCCGCCATGTCCAATGCCTGCCACAACCGGTACGCCTGCGCGCTGGTATCGGTATGCTCGGCTACATGTAGGATCAGAAACGGCGCGATGCCGCGATTCGGCGCCACATGATTCACCGCCGACAACTCCCGCTGCTCGGCCAGATTGCCGAACTTCTCCGGATGCCCCATCTTCGGACGCGGCTGCTTCAGGCCGATGCGCCGTGCCGTTGCCGTGGCCACCTCCAGCGGCACGTCGTACGTATCGCCATCCACAGGCACACAGCCTTTGATGACGTTGCGCGGCACCCGTTCCGCTTCGATATACCGGCTATCGGTACACAGCAACGCCGCCAGTTGCGCGCCCGCCGAATGGCCCATCAGGAAGATGCGCCCCGGGTCACCACCGTAGCGCTCCACGTTGGCGTAGACCCACCCGGTCGCCTTTGCGACGTCGCGCACGATCTCATACATCGTGGCCCGCGGCACGAACCGGTAATTCATCGGGACGAACACGAAGCCCTTGGCGACGAACGCCGCCGGCTTGTGATCCACCGCCTCCTTGCTGCCGGCCATCCAGCCGCCGCCATGCACCCACACCACCACCGGTGCCTTGCGGCCGGTCGCCGGTGCGTACACATCCAGCAATTGCCGCTCATTCCGAGGCTCGGCGTAAGGTATATTCGCCGTGTGCCGGGGCACCGTTGTCTGCGCGGCTAATGCCAGTACCAGAAACGAAAGCATCACACCAGGATATCCCGCACCACGCGCGATGGCTCCACGCCACTCAGGCGGAAATCCAGCCCCTGGTAGCGGAACGTGAACCGCGCATGGTCAATCCCCATCAGGTGCATCACGGTGGCATGCAGATCGCGCACGTGCACACCGTTCTCCGCCACGTTGTAGCTGAAGTCATCGGTGGCGCCGTAGCTGACGCCCGGCTTCACGCCGCCGCCCGCCATCCAGATCGTGAAGCAGCGCGGATGGTGATCGCGACCCGCCTCAATGCTGTCCCACTGGCCCTGCCCCGCCACCCCGCGTCCGAACTCGCCGCCCCAGATCACCAGCGTGTCGTCCAGCATGCCGCGACGCTTCAAGTCCGTGATCAACGCCGCGCTCGGCTGATCGGTATCGCGGCAGCGCGCGGTACACCAGGAAGGCAGCCGGCTATGGTGATCCCAATCGGGATGGAACAGTTGGATGAATCGTACGCCGCGCTCGGCCAGCCGCCGCGCCAGAATGCAGTTGGCCGCATAGCTGCCCGGACGCCGTGAATCCGGCCCATACAGATCGAAGACCTCCGCCGGCTCATCGCGCAAATCGGTCAACTCCGGCACGCTCGATTGCATGCGATACGCCATCTCGTATTGCCGCACGCGCGTGGCGATCTCCGGATCGCCGGTGGCTTCCAGCCGCATCTGGTTCAACTCCGCCAACCCGTCCAACATGCCGCGCCGTACCGGTTTCGGCATGCCCTCCGGATCGCGCAGATACAGCACCGGGTCCTTGGCGTTGCGCAGTTTCACACCCTGATACCGGGACGGCAGAAAGCCCGAGCCCCAGTAGTGGTCATACAAGGGCTGGTCCGACGGCCGCTGCATCTTCGACAGCATCACCAGGTAGTCCGGCAGATTGCGATTGTCACTGCCCAGGCCATAGCTGAACCACGCGCCCATGCTCGGCCGCCCGGGGAGTTGATGGCCCGTCAGGAACTGCGTCATGGCCGGGGCATGGTTGATCTGATCGGTGTGCATCGACTTCACCAGGCACACCTCATCCACGATCTTCGCCAGATGCGGCAGCCACTCGCCCAGCATGGTGCCGCTCTTGCCATGCCGCGCGAACTTCGTCACCGCGGGCATGATCAACTGCTTCTGGTTCGCGGTCATGGTGGTCAGCCGCTGGCCCTGCCGGACGGAATCCGGCAACTCCTGCCCGGCCAGCGCCTGCAATCCCGGCTTATAGTCGAACAACTCAATCTGCGATGGTCCGCCCGATTGCGTCAGAAAGATGATCCGCTTGGCTTTGGGAGCGAAATGCGGCAGGTCGCCACGGCCGATCTTTGGCTCGTCCGCCAGCAGGCTTTGCAGCGCAATCGCGCCCAACGAAAAGCCGCTAGCATTGCTTAAGAACGCGCGCCGAGAGAGTGTCATCCGTTATCCTTCCCGGTGCAACTTGTAGGGATACACCTTCCCGCTCGCCCACTGGCATACATACAGGTCGCCGGCCTTATCGACACAGACGTCGTGACAGTTATGAAACACCGGCTGATCCTGCAACATCACCTGCAGCTTCTCGCCCTGGTAAACCGGCGCCTGCCCACCTGGATTCGACACCACGCGGTTGTTCTTATCCAGAATCATCACAAAGCCGCGCCCCTGCCACATGCGGAAATCGTTCGGGAACATACCGAAGCAGATGCCGGAGTAGAGGTAATCGCCAGCCAGCACCGGACGGCTCATGTACGCGCCCGGCAGATACACCGTGCTGCGATACTCGCCGTTCAACGTGAACCAGTGAAACTCATTGCGAATGCGCGCCGTGGCCACGATCAGCGGCTCCGGCCCGCGGCTGTCGATGGCGATCCCATGCGCCTGCAGGAACTTCCCCTTGTTGATGGGCTGCGAACTCTTCCCGCCAAACTTGCGGATAAACTTGCCGGCCTTGTCGAACTGCAGCAGCCATTGCGACCCATATCCATCGGCCACGTAGATATCGCCGTTCGGCCCCACGCACGTCTCGGTGGGGCTGTAGACATCCTGCTCTTTGTAGACGCCGATGGCGCGCGGATGCGGTAACTCCAGCACAATCTGCCCGTCCAGCGTCGTCTTCACCACCCGCCCCGTGCTGGTGTCGGTGCCGTACAGGTATTCCTTGCCATCGGCTTCGCGATGCAGGCTCAGCCCGTGCGCCCCGCCGAAGCCCAGCGTCCACGAAGCAAGCAGCTTGCCTTTTGTATCAAACACCAGAACATTGTTCTGTTTGTGATTGGTGCATAGGAACAGGCGCCCGTCGGCGGTCTGCACCATTTCGTGGCAATCGTTCACCGGATGCTTGGCTGGATCGGCCTGCGCCCACTGTTTGTCCACGCGGTAGCGCAGGGACCCGTGACCGATCACCGTGCCATGCCCTTCCGGCGCCGCCTTACTGATAGCCGCCACGAACGGCACAGCGGCCAGAATACTTCGTCTCGATACCGTGCCGCTATTCATGGGTCATCGCCTCATCCAGGTTCAGAATCATGCTCGCTACCACCATCAGCGCGGATAACTCCGCCGATGGCTTGTCCACGCTTCCCTGCCCCACGCGCACCAGTTTCGCTGCC
>JAEUQF010000471.1 GCA_016789745.1 Bryobacterales bacterium | reverse complement strand
TGCCTGCGACTAATGTGTTTCACCAGAGCCGGATGCCGGGAAATCCGCTTGTCCGGTTCGAGGAGGGGAGGGTGAACCTTTACGGAACTCCCTCCTACTCTACCGCGAGAGTTTCCGGAACCGTCTGCCGGCGTCTTCAACTGCGCCGATTCGAACCGCTGGATTGGGGCGCCACCGAGCACTTGGTTGCAGGCAGGACTTCGACACGCTTGCGAGATCGGCGAATCCTATCCGACCGTACCGAAGATCGAAGGTCTTTTCCGCGTCGGGGCCGCAAGTCCTTGCTGACGAGAAAGACCAAGGCCGAACAGTCGCCTGGCTCCGCCGATGACAGCGGATTGGGCGAAGGAAGATACGGCACCGATGAGCAGCATGCTGGCGATTTAGCCCAAGGACGGCATTCCCGGCTTTCGCGGCAGCAGATGGCGGAAATCCTGGGAGCAGTTGAAGTCGATGAAGGAATCCAGGGTGAAGCTCCGCATGGTGACCACGCCATCCTCACGAACTTCGACGGCTCCGGTTTCGCGGTGAATGAGGATCTGTCCATCATAGAAGTGCCCAATGACGAGGAATGGGCTGGGTGATGGGACGTCAAGATAGCGGGACGCGATCTCGACGTCCGCGAACCGCAGCCGGATCGACGAGTACTTCGCGAACAGGTCACGAAGGGCCGCCGGGAGTTGCCGTTCGGTTGGCGGCGCTTGTGCGGGCGTCACGTCCAATGCCCGGCGTTCAGCGAGCCAGAACTCCGCGCGCTGCCGGTATTCCTCGGCGGTGGGCAATGTGGCGGGCTGGCGCCTATGCCGCTGGAAAGCTGCGCACGCTGCCCATACGACGCCGGCGCCGGCCGTGAGCGCGACCTTCGTACGAATGTCATCGATGAAGAGCATCAGCACCATCCAGATTACTCCGGCCAGCATCGGCGCGAGGAACGGCAGCATTTCGATGGATTGGATTTCACGCTCCCGGTACTCGAGAAACGCCGCCACTTCGCTCACCTCCAGCGGGTCGAAGACAAAGGTACCGCGCCGGATCTTCTCAGCGGCTTCGACCAGGTCCTGCGGCGAGCGGCCCCGCCAGGTGTCCCCCACTTCGTACTCCGTGGAGAGAATCAGGCTCTTCGCCTGCTCGACGTAGGAGTTCGGCACCATGCCGCACGCGCAGGCAGCCAGCAGCACCCGGCGAAATTCCCCGCATCGCGAACAGCAATAGCCCGAGATCTTCATGCGCCCTCCGGACGAAGATGGGGGAATTCGTGGCGGCAAAGGAAGTCGATCATCTGATACACCGTTAACTCTTCCGGCAGTGCGCCGTGCTCTTCCCGCAAGAGCCCGCTCTGGCTGTCGGCGAGCACCGGCCGGCCCTGAAACCGGCTGATCACGATGTTGCCTTCCGGCGCGTGCTCTGTGAGATACCTGGACGCAAGTTCGAAGTTCTGGAATCGGACGCGTACGGAAGTGTAGGTTGAGAACAGTTCGGCGATCTCCTCGGGCAGCGGAGTGTCTGTCGGCAGGTTTCCGGAGGCGGGCGTTGTTTCCGTCGCCCGACGGTCCTGCAGCCAGTGCAGTGCTCGGTCCTTTCGCAGTTCTGACGGCCTGCGGAGCAAGGGACTGCGGTTGCGGCGGTAAAGGAGGTACCCGCCACAAAGGAGCAACGGCCCAAGCATCAGCCAGGGATTCCGGATTGGCTGTCCGTTGCGGCCCGCGTACCGGAGCAGTGCCCCAGCAGCGCCCAGCGTTAACGCGGCCGCGACGATATCGACAACCAGCAGCGCGCATCCCTTCGTAGCACGACGCGAAACAGCAAGGTAAGTAGCGACTTCGCTTACTTCGGAAGGGTCGAAAGTATAGCTTCCGGCTCGGATCTGCGCCGCGGCGGCCGCCAGTTGTTCAACTGGGCTGGTACGGCTGGTGTCATTGACCTCGTACTTCGTCGACAGGATCAGGCTCTTCGCTTGCGCCTCCAACGATTGCGCGACATCGAATCCGCAGGAAGGGCAGGCGGAGCGGAGCTTGCGACGGAAGTTGCCGCAGCGGGAGCAGCAGTATCCGGAAGTCATGCGCCTCCGCCGTCCAGAACGGGCCCGATGTGCCGGAACTCCTCGCCGCAGATCGCCGTCAGCAAGACGCCGATGCTCTCGTACTGTTCCGTCCCGGATGGCTCGATGATCAGTGCTTTGTGGGTCCGACGGTGGATTGCCACCGTCCCACGCTCCGTCTTCCCGATGCAAAGGAGATCCGGCTTGCCGGGCATCCGCGCGACATATTGCCGGGCAATCTCAACCCCGGTGTGGCGAACGGCAATGCGGTCGAACCGCGCGAAGAGCGCCGCGGCCTCTGGTGGCAGGTCAAGATCCTGCGGATCGACCTGGGAAGCAACCGCGGTTTCGACTGCTCTCGGCTCCGCCAGCCAGTATGCGGAGTGATCCGGCCAGGGTTCCCGGTAACAGACGATGATCACATAAATGCGGTACGCAAGGGCCACGAGACAGGGGGCCGCCAAGACAAGCGCGATGGAAGTCAGCACATAGGCGTGGCGGCGGTACAGCGCGAATGCCACGATCCCAAACACCAGACCTACCATTGGGCCGAAGTGGAATACCAGGTCGCGCGCGATGCTGGCCTTCGTGAGCGATCCGAAGTACCGCTCCTGCACCTCAAAGAATGCCGCTACCTCACTGACCTCCAACGGGTCAAACTCGAAAGTGCCCGCTTTCAGCGCTGCCCATGTCTCACGAAGCTGCTCCGGCGGGCGGGTGCGGTCATTGTCGAAGATGACGTAGCTGTCCGAGAGAATCAGCGTTTTGGCATAGTCTTCGTTGGTGGAAGGCGTGAAGCCGCAGGCAGGGCACGCCTCGTACAGGTCCAGCTTGCGCTGGGCGCAGCGAATGCAGACGCATTCCAGTGCCGGCGCCATGCCCTAAAGATCGGCTTGCACGCGATCGGCCTTTAGCAACGCAGCGGAACCGACACAGGTGTAAAAGAATCAAGACACTCTGCAACTCACCCGGGTGACTGCCGATTCACGGGCATGAGAATCGTCAGCAGTTGCATGGTTTTGGGATTGGCCCTGCTGGGAGCCGAAAACCCTGACCTTTCGGGCGAATGGATCCTGGACGCGGCACGGTCCAAAGGCAGCGGCCTCCCGCTGCCGTCGCAAATGACCGTCAGCATCGACCATCGGGAACCGGAGTTGCATATCACCCAGAAGACGGCATCCGGCCTTCCGCGGGCGTATCGCTACCGGACCGACGGCACTCCGACACGGAATACGTCACCACACGGCGTGGAGCTGGAATCCGTCGCCGCCTGGGAAGGGGCCGACCTCACCATCAAAACAGCTATGGCAGGGAGCCCGGGCGCCAGCCGCGTACAGGCCATGATGGAGGATCGCTGGAGTGTGGCGAAGGACAGCAGGAGCCTACAGCTGAAGCGCGGCCCCCAGGTGTTCGTGTTTCGAAAGAAGTAGACCGGCCTACTCGGAGGCTTCGGCCGCCGGGGTTTCCGCCGGGGCATCGTCCGCCGAGGGCGCTTCCTTCCGGGCGTTTTCAAACAGGAAGTTGAGCACCTTCTCCGTTCGGATCGCATTCGCAATCCGCGCCATGGTGCCGTTCTCTTCAAAGCGCTTGCGCACCGCGGCGATCGGCTCGCGCTGCTGCTTGGAGAAGCGCTGCACTTCCGAATCCACCTCTTCCTGGGTGGCCTGGATGTTCTCGGTGTCGCCGATCTTTTCGAGAATCAGCGACGTCCGCACTTCCTTCACCGCACGGTCCCGCATAGCTTCCTTGATGCGGGCCGGGTCGAGCTTCATCTTGTTGATGTCGACGCCCTGCTCCTGCGCGAAACGCTGGATGAAGATCTCCACCTGGCGGTCGACATAGGCTTCGGGCACGGCAAAGTCATGCTGGTCGGCGAACTTGTCCACCAGTTGGTCCTTGGCGGCGCGCTGGGCGTTCATCTCCAGTTCGCGATGCATGTTGCGGCGAACGGTGTCGCGCAGTTCGTCCATGCTCTGAAAGTCGCCCAAGTCCTTGGCGAACTCGTCGTTCAATTCAGGAAGTTCCTTGCGCTGCAGGCCATCCAGGGTGACGATGAAGTCCACCTTCTTGCCGGCCAGCCGCTCCTGGCCATACTCTTCGGGATACTCGACGGTGATCTTCTTGGCGTCGCCCACTTCCATGCCGACAATTTCGTTAAACGCGGGCAGGGTTTGCGGCGACCCCAGTTCGATCTTCAGGTCGTTGGCCTTCATCGGCTCGCCTTCCAGGCCGCTGACGCTCTCCAGGCTGACCACGGCGACATCGCCCTCGGCCGCCTCCCGCGGATCCAGGTTGACGTACTCCGCCTTGGACTCCCGCAACTGTTGCAGGCGCGCCTCGAGGGCCTCGTCGGTGATCACCGGATCGACGTAGGTTACCGGCAGGCCGCGATACTCCTTCACCTCCACCGTCGGCGACACTTCGAACTCGATCTTGAAGTGCAGTTCGCCGCCGTCGTGGTGGTGGATGTCAGTTAGGGTAGGCTGCCCCACGACATCGAGGTTTTCCTTGTCGGCTGCTTCCTTGAAGAACTTCGGCACCAGGTTCTCCACCACATCCTGGCGGATGGAGGAGTCAAAGCGCGACCGGATCATGGACAACGGAGCCTTGCCCGGACGGAAGCCCGGCAGATGCGCCTGCTTCTGGATCTTTGCCGCTACCTTGTCGGTTTCCGCGGCAACCGCATCGGCCGGAATGGTGATTTCAAGTTGGTGTTTGCAGCCTTCAATGTGAGCCAATGGAATCCCTCTTCTTAATTGCCTTCGGACCAGCCGGCCAGGTATTGCTCCTGCTCGATGCTGAGCCGGTCGATTTTCACGCCCATGGCCTCAAGCTTGAGGCGGGCAACCTGCCGGTCCAGTTCCTCCGGCACGGCGTAAACTTTGCGCTCCAGCGCCTGGTGATGCTTAATCAAGTATTCCACCGACAGCGCCTGGTTGGCGAAGCTGAGGTCCATGACGGAGGCCGGGTGGCCTTCGGCGGACGCCAGGTTGATCAGCCGCCCTTCGCCCAGGACATAGATCTTGCGGCCGTCGCGCATGGCATACTCGTCGACGAACTCGCGCGTCTGCTTCTTGGCCAGCGCCAGCCGGCTGAGCGCTTCGAGGTCGATCTCGACGTTGAAGTGGCCGGAGTTGCACAGGATGGCGCCGTTTTTCATGCGGGAGAAGTGATCGCGCGTGATGACGGACTTGTTGCCCGTCACGGTGACGAACACATCGCCGATAGCCGCCGCTTCATTCATGGACATCACGCGGTAG
>JAEUQF010000437.1 GCA_016789745.1 Bryobacterales bacterium | reverse complement strand
TACCTGGTGCTCTCGGTTCTCCGCACGTCAGCCTTCTCCGACTCCCAAACGCCCCTATTCTCCGATGTTCCCCGCTCCCACGCGCAGTTCCGCTGGATTGAGAAGCTCGCCGAACTCGGACTTACCCAGGGCTGCGGCGGCGGCCGCTACTGCCCCGACCAGCTCCTGACCCGAGCCCAACTCGCCGCCTTCCTGGCCCGTGCCAACTCCCGCGTCGGCGCCGGCGCCCAACTCTATCCACCCGCGACGCCGTACTTCCACGACGTCCCCGCCGCGTCGCCCTTCTTCGGCCCCATCCAGAAAATGCGCCAGTGGGGCGTCAGCCTCGGCTGCACCGATACCGATTTTTGTCCCAATACCGCGGCCACCCGCGCCCAACTCGCCACCATGCTCGTTCGCGCCCTATTCACCCCCTCGGAGTAACCCATGCGAGCCCTTTTGTTCCTCATCGCCGGCACCGCCTTTGCCCAGCCGGTCACCTTCACCACCACCGGCAGTTTCTCTCCCATTACCACCCAAACGGTGTACGAGCTCCCATCCAATACCGGCACTTTCCGCGTCGAGTTTCTGCCCGCCGGCCCGCAGACTGGCGAAACCCCTACCGACCGCTTTGGCACGGCCAACTTCGGCACGCTTCGGGTTACCCACACTGGCAATCCTTTTTTGAACCTCGGCAACGCGGTCTTCAACCTGACGCCCATCTTTCTCATCGTGCAAACCGCCGACGGCCGGAGCGGCGTTTTGCAGGGCACCATGAACATGGTCCAGATCTCCAGCGATCCCAGGCGCGTGCCTCGCATCAACTTTGGGAACGACTCGCCCGTCTCGCTCAACGGCGTCCACTTCTCCGCCGAGTCCCGCTTCTATGATCTCCTCCCACCCGAAGGCCTGACCACCGTGGATATTCCGGTCCGTGCCAAGCTTACCCGCGGTGGCTTCGTCTTTGGCGTTCCTGTCGTCAACATGGACCTCACGCCCAATATCACCACCACCACCCGATTTCCGCTTTCCCTGCCGGCCGGAACCGCGCCCGAGACCACGCTGTTGTTCGACTTCGTGTCCACCGGTGGGTCCGCCACGGAGGGCACCATCACCGTCTACCTGGGGTCCCGGCCACCTACCACCTTCAACGCCACCTTCCGCGCCGACGGCGTTCCGCCGGCTACCATCCCCGTCCAGGTACGCTACCTCGCTCCCGCCGGCTTCACCGTCGAGCCCGAATTGCTCACCTTCCGTTACCAGCGCGGCGACCCCAATCCCCCCACCCAATACATCACCGTCCGTGCCTCCGGCGCTTCCTTCACCCTGAGCGGCTGGCTCTATGACGGGAATTGGATCACCGTCCCCGGCCCCACCACTGTCACGCCCGCCAGCCCGGTCCAGATTCCGGTCATCCCCAACATGACCACCAAGAACGTCGGCTTTCACTCCACCACCATCACCCTCCGTACCCCTGACCAGCAGTTCAGCCGCCGGGTCCGTGTCGGCCTCGAAGTCTACGACCAGCCCGGCTCGCTCACCGTCACCACCTCCGGCCGGGGTACCGTCACCCTAACCCCCAACCTGCCCTCCTACCCCAACGGCACTCGCGTGGTGCTCACCGCTAACCCTGACCGCTACTACGGCTTCTCCGGCTGGACCGGCAGTATCCCCTCCTCCCAGAACCCGCTGGAAATTACTGTCAACGGTCCCATGAACTTTCACACCGATTTTGCGTTATTAGGAGTGAGCGCCTCCTGCAATATGAAGCTGACGCCCAACCTCATCTACTCCCCACCGGAGGGTGACGTTGGGCGCATCGACGTCAGCAGCAACTGCCCCTGGCAGGTCACCGGCGCGCCCTCCTGGATGCGCATCAACACCGTGGGCGACAGCCCCGCTACCGGCTCCTACTTTTCCTACACGGTCGACCCCAACTTCACCACCGGCCCCCGCAACGCCACCTTCCAGGTGGGAGGGCAAACCGTTACGGTCCAGCAGGCCACCCCCGGCTGCGCTTCCATTTATCCCGAAACGCCCGGCCCCATCCGCGCCGAAGGCGGCATCGACAATGTCGCTTTCAGCCAGATCTTCGGTGTCAGCAACTGCCCCGAACCGCAGATCCGCACCGCCTCCTGGATTATCCCGCCGTTCATCCCGCTCCCTATCAGCGGCGGTTTCATCGCGGAAGCCAACCCCTACTCGCTTCCGCGCACCGCGATGATCTACTCCGGCGGCACCCGCATGCCGGTCATCCAGGAGGGCCGCCTCGCCCCGCCCGCCTTCGACGACATCTCCATCGCGGACTCGTTCGCGCCGCACCTCCACCTGCTCAAGTCTCTTGGCCTGGCCGAAGCCTGTACCGCCAATCGCTTCTGCCCGAACCAAACCGTCACTCGTGCCGAGGCTGCCCGCTTCATCGCCTCCGCCATGCTTCGCACCACCGCCTTCCCCTGGTCCCAAACCCCCGCCTTCAGCGACGTGCCGCCTACGCATCCGCACTTCCGCTTCGTCCAGAAACTCGCCGAACTCGGCATCACCCAGGGTTGCGGCAACGGCCGCTTCTGCCCGGACCAGAACCTCAACCGCGGCGAACTGGCTGCTCTGCTGGCCCGCGCCGGCGCCCGCGTCACTCCCACCGCCAGCCTCTACCCGCCCGCTATCCAGTTCTTCCAGGACGTCGCCCCCGGCGCGCCCTTCTTCGCCCCCATCCAGAAGATGCGCCAGTGGGGTATCGCCAATGGTTGCAACACCATCGACTACTGTCCGAATGAAAGCGTCACCCGCGCGCAAATCGCCGTGATGATTGTGAGGGCCCTTTTAACGCCTTACTGAAATATGAGGTGCTATGAATCCCTTTGACCTGACTGGTCCGGAGTTCCTCCTCTTCTACTTC
>JAEUQF010000397.1 GCA_016789745.1 Bryobacterales bacterium | reverse complement strand
CGCAGGGCACCTGGCCGTGGTGAAGTTGCTGCTGGAGCGCGCGGCAGATCCGGCGGTGCGGTCCACCTACCTGGACATGAGCCCGTATGAACTAGCGTGCTTCGGCGGATTTGGGGACGCAGCAGCGTTGTTATCTCCGTATGCCGGGAGCAGTGTGCCGCATCCTTCCGGGATGTCACCTCTATGGTTGGCGGCCGCCACCCGATTGGAAGAAGCCGTGGCGCTGGAGCGCGTGCGGCGGTTGCTGGCCGGGGGCGCTGATCCGAATGCGGTCTGGCGCGGCGCGACACCCTTGCTGATGGCGACCGGGCATGCGGGACATTTCGAAGTGGCCGATGCGCTGGTCGCGGCGGGTGCGGATGTGAACCGAGGTGTGTCGATGCTACATGCCGATTGGCACTGGCAGCATGTCCTGCCGGCGTTGCGGTATCTGCACGCCAAGGGATGGGAGGTGAAAGCGGCTGACGACGCACCCTTCTGGCATTTGGGGCGGACGCCGCGGCGCGAGACAGGTTGGGAGCCACGGCTTTAGATCTGGCACGCCGGGCCAGGAAAGCGACCGCGGTGAGGGTATTGGAATAGCCTTATCGCGCCGCGATGCGGTCCCAGATGCGGCCGTAGAAGTGGAAGTCGATGCCGCACTGCCGCAGCAGTGCCTGGTCCCGGGCGATCTCGAAAGAAGGGCCGATGCCGGCGACCTTGCCATGATGAAAGACGGCGACGCGATCGGTGCAGGCGAGCGCCGGCAGGATCTCCTGCGATATCAGGATGACGGTGGCGGGAAGGCTACGGATAAGGTCGACGACCTGTTCCACCATCCCTGGATCGAGATTGGCGAACGGTTCGTCGAAGCCGATGACCGATGGCTGCATGGCAAGCACGGTGGCCAAGGCAACCCGGCGTTTCTCGCCGAAGCTGAGTTCATGCGTGGAGCGCTTCTCCATGCCGTCCAGGCGCATCTGGGCCAGCGCGGTGTGCACCCGGGCGCGCGTTTCCTCCGGCGAGCAGCCTAAGTTAAGCGGTCCGAAGGCGATGTCTTCTTCGACCGTAGGCGTGAACAGCTGGTCGTCAGGGTTCTGGAAGACAATGCCGACGCGGCTGCGGATGCGCATGGCATTGTCGCGGCGCACCGGCTCATTGTCGATCTTCATAACGCCGCTATACGGCAGCAGAACACCGTTGAGATGAAGGAGGAAGGTAGACTTCCCCGCCCCGGACGCGCCGATGATGCCCAGCCGTTCGCCGGGCTCGACGCGCAGGGATAGCCCGTCAAGGGCGACTCGCCCGTCGGCATAACGGTAGACAAGGCGGTCGGCTTCCACACTGCAGCCGGATGAAGAAGGAGGGGTCAACCCTCCATGGTAGATCAGAAGGTGCGTGTGCCGGATGCCTTGGTCGGCACGTGATAGAGGGACTTCTGGGCGGTGATGTAGAGGCCGCGGAAGCCTTCGCCGAAACAGCAGTTGCTGGGCCGCTCGGGCGGCTTCATGGTGCCCAGGTGCTCGCCGGCGGCGCTGTAGACGACGATGCCCGCGCCCGTAGCCATCCAAACATTGCCGCCTTCGTCTGTTTTGAGGCCGTCCACCTTCTCTGGAGCAAAGTCTTTCGCGTTGCGCAGGGCGCCGTCGGGGCCGATATCGGCGACGATCACCTTGGAGACGATATCGGCGATGTAGAGTTTCTGCTGGTTGGGCGAAAGGGCCACGCCGTTGGGCCTCTGGCATTCATGGACGACACGTACGATGCCGCGCGGCGGCGCGCCGCCGACGCCAGTGCGCTCCCGCGTGATCTGGTAGACCTTGCCCTTCGGCAGATCCGTAAAGTAGACACTGCCGTCTATGGAATACACCAGGTCGTTGGGGCCTTGCAGGCCGTCTTCGGCCAGAACCGTGATGGTGCCGTTCTTCTCCGTACGCGTCACGCGCCCGCCACCTTCGGCCGTCAACAGGCGCCCCTGGTGGTCGAACGTAAGGCCGTTGGCCTTGTTGCTGTTCTCCCGGAACACCGACATCTGCCCGCGCTCCCACTTGTGGATGCGGTTGTTGGGGATGTCACTAAACAGCGTGAAGCCGCGGCGGCTGGAGACCGGCCCTTCGGTGAAGCCAAAGCCCGTTCCCACCTGCTTGATCGCCGCCGACTTGTCGATCAACTCCCAGAACTTGTCCGATTTTGCTTCGATCATGGCTGGCTCCTTAGGATCCGATGCCCGGCGCATACCAGGACTTGGTCGGGGGTTGATAGGCGATGTTCAGTTCGGGCGTCTCCAGGCGCTTGCCGTTCTGGAAGCCGGAGTCCATCAGACGGGCGAGCGCGCCGGAGACCAGCAGCGTGCGCTGGACATCGAAGGGCGGGCCCTCGCCCTTGACCATGCGGGTGATGCCGTGGACCAGATACGAGAAGTTGTTGGAGTTTTCGATGGGGATGTAGCAGCAGGTGGCCTGCGGCGCCGCGCCTTTCGGCTTGATGGCGACGAGGTAGTCGGATACTTCGCTGAGCGCGAGCACCGCGGCCTTGAAGCCATCGCGATACTCCACCAGGCCGAGCGCGGCGCGCATGTCTTCCGGCCGCTTGGTAGAATGCGAGCGCTGGCTGCGGGCGAGCGCGGCATCCAGCAACTGGCGGTTCCAAAGCCCCTTCTTGGCGGCGTTCCAGACCTCTTCGTTCTTCAACATCTGTACCGCGCGAACGCCCTTCTCCCCGCCTTTGCGGCGTTCCACGAAGGATTGCAGTGTCTCGAGAATATGGAAGATGCCGCCGTCGGCCACCCAACCGCCGCCCACACTCAGCGCCGATTCGAGTTCGACACCTACGGGCGGATCGAGTTCGGGGCGGCGGAACGTAACCGGAACGCTCGATCCGGCCATGAGCGGGAACTTCAACTCCTTCGACCAGTCGTACATCTGTTTTGCCTTCTTCCAGTCGTAGGAGAGGTGCTTGTCGTTGAAGACCGGACAGGTCTGGCCGGTCTGTTTGAAGACCTTGACGACCTGTTCGAAGAACTCATAGCGAGGATACAGTTGCTGCTGCTTTTCGTTATGCGGGTAGTTGCCGTGTTCGCAGACGATGACGATGCCATCGACGGCTAGTTTGCCGGTGCCAAGCGTGACGGCATCGGCGATGGAGGTGGCGGGGCGGAGGCCGTAGGCTTGCGTGAGGCGCTGGCCGATGTCGGCCGGATGCACCTGGTCCATCCAAAGCGACATCACCTGAAACGGCGGCTCATAGTACTGTTCGTGTACCCAATAGCCTTCCAGAAACCGGGTGATGAAATTATCGGAATGCGAACGGACGTGATAAGTGGACGAGATACAGGCGATCTTCTTGCGCCCGTTCTGCGCCAGCAATGGCGATGCGGCGATGGGAGTGGCGAGAAACTCGCGGCGATTCATCATTTGCCGGCTCCTTCTTCATTGGCGCGAAGCACGCGCAGTAAGTTAAGACCCATAATCTTTCGAATGTCCTGGTCGGAGTAACCCATCTCCATCAGCCCTTTGACCAGGTTCGGGTACTGGGAGACATCCTGCATACCGACCGGTGCCATGCCGGAGATGCCGTCAAAGTCCGAGCCCAGGCCAACGTGGTCAGGGCCCGCGATCTTGGCGATGTGGTCGATGTGCTTGAGCAGGACCTTGTAATCGACCTTCGGCATTTCGCGGTAGTACTTACGTTGGATGCCGCGGATGATCTCCCAGCGCGACGGATCGTTGCCGCGCAGGGCGAGGACGTCCTTGATCTCCGCATCGCGTGCGGGGCGGTTCTTGATATAGACCTCGTAAGCGGCCTTATCGAGATAGCCGGCGTGGAAGTTCAGGCAGATGACCCCGCCCTTTTTCGCCACGGCTTGGATGACGTCGTCAGGCATGTTGCGGACGATCGGGGCGATGGCTTTCACTGACGAGTGCGAGGCGATGACCGGAGAACGGCTGGCGTCGACGGCATCGAGGACGGCCTTATCGGAGATATGGGACACATCGACGATCATGCCGATGCGGTTCATTTCGCGCACTAGTTCGCGGCCGGCTTTTGAGAGGCCGTTGTGGACGTCGGTGCCGGTCATGGAGTCGGCGTAGTTGTTCGTAGCGAAGTGCGCCAAAGTCAGGTAACGGACGCCAAGCGTGTGGAACAGACGAAGGATGCCGAGGCTGTCGCCGATGAGGTGGCCGCCTTCGAGACTTGCCATCGCGGCAAGCTTGCCGGACTTATGGATGCGTTCGACATCGGCGGCGTTGTAGGCAAACTCCATCTGGGCGGCGTTGTCCTTTACTTCGCGATGCAGCGCATCGAGCACTTCGAGCGAGCGAGGCAGCCAGAGGTGCGGCGGATAATCCTGCGGTTGGGCATAGATGCCGAACATCACGGCACCCATGCGGCCCTTCCTCATGCGCGGGATATCGAGTTCGTAGTAACCGTGTTCGTCCGCGAGTTTGTAACCTTCATCGAGGAAGTAACGGGGCGTGTCTATGTGGGCGTCGAAGATGAGGATGTCCTTCATCAGCCGCTCATAGCGGTCCTGCGCGAACAAGGGCGCCGCGCAGAGAAGGAAGAGTGCGAACCGGACCATGCGTCGCAGTATACACCGCAGCCGTATATAATCACCAAACCTATATGCGCATCCTCGCATTGCTTTTGGTTATGGCCGCTGGCGCGAGCGCCCAGACGGCATCGACACAGATCCTGGGACTGATCACGGATTCCACCGGCGCCATCGTGCCGGGAGCCACGGTGACAGCGAAGCGGGTGGAGACCGGCGATGTTCGCACCACCACTTCGAACGAAACAGGCAACTACATCTTTCCATTGGTGGATTCCGGCACCTATGAAGTGAGTTGCGCTGCATCGGGATTCAAGACGGAGGTGCGCCGCGGGATCACATTGGAGTTGAACCAGAAAGGCCGCATCGACTTTCAGATGCAGGTGGGTCAGCAGGCCGAAACCGTGGAAGTGACGGCGGCGGCTCCGCTGTTGAAGACCGAGGATGCGACGTTGGGGTCCGTGGTCGACAACAAGAGAATCATCGAACTCCCGCTAAATGGACGAAATTTTGCGCAGGCGGCGACTTTGATGCCGGGGGTTGTGTACGGAACGGCGCGGATGGGCATCGACGGGCAGCAGACGATCGGGACGCGGGCGATGCCAGGGCAGATGGTGGGCATATCGGCCAACGGGCAGCGGGACGCCAATCAGAACATCACCCTCGACGGTGTAAGTGCCACCGACGGTTTTAAGTCATCCATGTTATTCGTACCCTCGATTGAAGCGATTGAGGAGTTCAAGATCCAAAGCGCCGTGTACTCGGCCGAGTACGGGATGAACAGCGGCGCGCAGGCGAACGTGTCGATTAAGAGCGGCACGAATCGGTACCACGGCGCCGCGTTCGAGTTCCTTCGTAACAATACGCTGGATGCACGCGGCTTCTTCCTGGCTCCCAGTCAAGATAAGAACAAGCTGCGCCGCAATCAGTTCGGCGGCGTGTTTTCCGGGCCTATTCGCAAGGACAACACGTTCTTCCTGGTGAATTACGAAGGGCGGCGGGAACGAAGGGGAACACCCTCGCGGACAACCGTGCCGACGATGGCGATGCGCGGCGGCGACATGTCGGAGATTCTGATTCCGGGAAACCGCTGGTATCCGCGGGACGCTAATCCGGCCGCCACGCGAGCCATACGACTGCCGGGCGACACGCTTCCCTTCCCCAACAACATCATTCCGCGGACTCTTTTGAATCCGGTGTCGCAGAACATCCTGACGTCAACGAAAGGGACACCGCTGGCCGAGGGCGGCTTCATGCCGCATCCGAACTTCGATGCCGAGGCGCGGGCGGCCGGGTCGGTGTTGAACCTGGTGGGGACGAATGACCAGGAGTTGGACTCGAACCAGGTTCTGACCCGCGTGGATCACCGCTTTGGGGAGAACCATCGCATCTTCGGCCGCTATGTGATCGTGCCATCGCGGTGGCTGAATGAGCCGCTGCTGAAGGTGAACCAGTTCACCAGCGAGTTCCGGGCGCAGAACATTGGTGTGGGTTATTCGTGGGTGGTGAGCCCGCGCGTGTTGAACGACCTGCGGGTGGGCTACAACCGCATCCGCGCCAACCAGGTGGGGTTCCAGACGAACACGGACTTCACGCATCGCGACCTGGGGCTGGATATGCGGGTGACCGGCGACGGCAACCGCACGTTGACGCCAAAAGAAGAAGGACTGCCGAACATCAACATCACGGCATTCGCGGGCATCGGTTCCGGCAACGTCACGTTCAACACGAACGAGACGTCGGAGGTGGCCGATTCGGTGTCGATCAATCGCGGCAAACATAATTTCAAGTTCGGCGGCCAGTGGCGTTGGAGCCCGGTGGTGAATGAGGCCTCGAATCAGCCGCGCGGACAGATCACGTTCTCGCCGGATATCACCGGTATTCCGGATGCGATGTCGGCATTTCTGCTGGGGATTCCGCTGAACGCGAACTCGGCCGAGGGCGTGCCGACGAACGACATGCACCAGAACAAATTCGGGCTGTACTGGTTGGATGATTTCAAAGCGACGTCGCGGCTGACCGTGAATTTCGGTATCCGCTATGACTGGTTCGGCGCGGTGACGGACGCGGGCGGGCGCATCCGCAACCTGTCGTTCGCGGGTGCCGATATGCGGACCGTGAATGGCGTCGCCTATCCCATGCTGATGCCGAATCCGCTGGAATCGAAGGCGCTCTACGACATCAACAACAAGCAGATCATGCCGCGGTTGGGGATTGTGTATCGCTTTGGAGAACGCACGGTGCTGCGCATGGGATCGGGGCTGTTCTATTCCCCGCAGCAGACGAACAACTTCAACATTCTGGGCCTGAATCCGCCGTTCTCGGGATCGACGGTGTTTCAGAACGACCGTACGCGGCCGACGGCGACGATCCAGAATCCATTCGCGGGATCACCGGTGGGCGCGGGTCCAGCGGCGATCGTGATGCTGGGATGGACGAAGGCCGACCGCGATAACCGGTCGATGTATCTGAACAACAAGATCTGGCAATGGACGGCCGAGATTGAGCGCAGTTTCGGGCAGAGCTTTGTGACCGGGATCGCCTACGTGGGCAGCGCCGGATCGCACCTGGATATGCCGGTGCAGAACTGGAACAACCCGGATCCGGGGCTGGGCGCGGTGCAGGGGCGGCGTCCGGTGCCGTTCTACGTGGACTCGCGGACACCAAGTCAACTACTGGCGCTGGGCACGGTGCGGCGGCTGGAATCGTGGACGAACTCGAACTACCATGCGCTGCAGTTGCGGGCCGAGAAGCGCTACTCGAAGGGATTGACGTTCAACGCGAGCTTCAACTATCAGAAGGCGATGTACATCGGCTATGGCGTGAACGAAGGCGGGCCATTCGGCAACAGTTTCACGCAGGATCCGCGGGACCGGCTAGCCGATTATGGGCGTTCGCAGATTGATCAGCGGTTCCGCTTTGTGTTTTCGCATATCTGGGAGATTCCCTGGCTGCGAAACACGAAGGGCCCGGCAGGTTGGGTACTGGGCGGATGGGCGGTCAACGGAATCATCCAGTTGACGTCGGGGCTGCCCGTAACCGTGTCGCAGAATGGCGATTCGCAGAACACGGGGCCGTCGTCGTTCCAGCGTCCGCACGTAGTGGCCGGCAAGACGGTTGGGCGCGTGTGGGATGACCGCACGATAGACCGCTGGTTTGACACGACGGCGTTCGTACGGTCGAAGTGCGATGGGTGCGCGGGTGAGGGCATCTACATGGGGCCGAAGGGATATGGCAACGCGGGCGTGTCGTTGTTCGACGCGCCCGGCCAGAAGACTTGGGACTTCGCTCTGTTCAAGGAGTTCCGTCCACGGGAGGGACACCGCATCCAGATTCGCTGGGAGGCGTTCAACTTCACCAATACGCCACAGTTCTCGGCTCCGTCGCGGGCATTGGGCGCGGCGGATTTCGGACGTATCGGCGGAACGGTGGTGAACAACCGCGAGATGCAGCTTGGGCTGAAGTATATGTTCTGAGCGGCATCACGGCGCGCGGCGGCCCGCCCCGGTGATGGCGTCGACCTGGGGCGGGATCATCTGGGGCGCGCCCCACTTGGTGAGCGCGGTCCGCACATGGAAGCGCCCCATCGCGTTCCGCGGCGCGAGTTGATCGGCCAACCGGTCCGCCTCATCGGCAGACAGTTTAGCGACCTGCGTGCGCACGGCTCTGCTGGCGGCAGCGACGTCGGTAACAGACCCGCTGCTTGAGCCGGGGAACACGAGGAAGCTGAAGTCTCCTTCGTTCTCCTTGCCCACTGCCAGATAGACCGCACCGGAGCATTCGCCCAGTTTCTTGCTGCCACCTGCCCGCGCGGTACCATCCCCGCAAACCACGGCGACGCTGGCGCCGGTGGCGTTGCGGATCACCAACGCGTAGTCGCCCATCTGGACTCCCGGCAGAGCGGGTTGCACCATGTAGGGAATGGTGCTGGCGTCAGGGTAGGCATGCGGATCCTCTCGGGCAAAACCTGGAATCCTCGAGCTGGTTGTCGAGACGTAGTAGCCCTTCTTGATGGTTGTCGGGAGCTCCTTGATCTGCACAATCGGGAACTTCCCGTCTCCGGCGGTGTTCTCCAGACTATGCCCCAATTGCGTGGTTGTGCGGTTATCCCAATAGCGTGCCAGCAGCCCCTCGGATTTCGACGACAGCGTGCCGCCTTTTTCGGTTTCGCTCTTCGGTATCAGCTTATGTTTGACGAGGACGGCGATCGCATCGGCGCGGGTAAGGCTAATGATTGCGGCCCAGTAACGGCTCCAGTCTGCTTCCCTGCGGGCGTAGACCAGGTGATTGAAGGTTTCGCGGGGAGTGAGGCCCGTCTGTTCGGGGAAACCCGGGCGATCTAGACCGTAGGCGTCCGGAGCGCCGTCCCAATCGACGTTCAGGCTGCAGGTGTAGAGGTAAGCCCACGGCTGCAGGGAGTTGATCAGTAGATCCCATACCGAGAGCATGACGGCACGCACATCCGGGATCTGGGCCTTTCTGGCGCGGAAGCCCGGGATGGTTGGCCCAATGATCATGTTGGACATGGTTTTGCTCCGTTACACCTGGCGAATGCGCACGGTCATGTATTCCTTCTTGGAACCGCGCCAGACGTTGAAGATGCCGGGCTTCGGCATGGCTTCGACGCGGTATTCGGAAGCGACCAGGCCGAGGCCGCCGGTGGATTCGACGACTTCGAAGAAGGTCTTGCCGCCTTCGGTCTTCATGGTGTTCGGCTCAGTGATCATGATGTGGCCGATCTCGCCGCCCTGGTGTTCGATGATGTTGCCACTGGCATTGCAGCGGCCCAGGATCAGGCTCTGCGTGCCAGGAGGCTTGAGATCGCCGAGGGATTTGAGCCACTCGGCAGGCTTACCCATCAGTTCGGTGATGGTGGTGTTGGGACCGAATCCGTCCTTGGTACGATACCAGCCGCTGAGGTCGGCACGGCGCCGCAGGAAGCCGCCGACAAAGCCGTTGCAATCGAGGCCGATGGCGCTGCCGGAGGTGAACTGCGCCATGGTGAGCGGCGACTTCTGGTAGCGATAGCGGAGTTGAAGACAGATCTGTACTTCCTCGGGGAAGCCCTTCCCGGAGAAGGGCGCGGTGGCGGCGTAGGAGATGTCCTTGTACTGCTCAATGAGCTTGGTTTCGAACACGCCATCCAGGCGGCGCACGAATACCTTGAACTTGGTTTTGCCGTTGACCGCGCTGTTGAGGTTGTTCTGGTAGAGGATGTCGGACTTGCCGTCCTTTTTGTCCCAGTTGACCTTGCCGTCCTCGTTCTTATCCTCGCCCGAAGGGCCCAAGCGGTAGCTGGCGACACGGGTGCGATACCAGATGCCGTGGTCCTCCTGGAACATGGAGTGCAGCGCCTGGGCAACGCCGGTCATGAAGCCTTCGTAGGTCTTTTCGGCCATGTAGAGGGTGACGGCCGGGTTCACGATCACGGCCGGATAGGTGGCGGCTTTTGGCGTAAGCAGGTAGACCTGCAGGTCCCAAAAGTGCTTGGCGTACTCTTTGGGCGTCATGGGAGCATCCTCTTTTGCTACCGAAGAAAGCGGAGGATGTTCGGCGATTTAGAGGGGCTACCGAAGATTTTCCAGCTGCGTGCGTACAAAGGAGCTGGCGGGCCGCTTTTCGGCCCAGTGCTGCCAGAGGGTGCGGCGGCGGTCCCCGAAGCGCGCGGCGCCGGCGGCGGGGGCGAGCGCGGACAGGCGCTCATAGACGCCGGAGTAGTTGCGGGCGTACTGGAGGTCGAGTTTGGGGTCCGAGCCGCTGGCTTCCATCTTTTGCAGCAGTTCCTGATAAAGAGCAAAAGCACGCGTGCGGTTGCCGTTGGCGTCTTCCCAATCGGCAAGGGCGCGCATGGCGACGAAAGCCTCACTGCCGGGTTCCACCTTGGGCGCCGGCCAGGCACGCACCTCGGCAAGCAGCTTGAAGGCGGAGTCGATGCGGCGGCGTGCCTCGGCGTGGCGTTTGAGGTGGGTGAGCGCGTAGCTGGAGCCGGTGAGCAGGCGGACTTCATCGCGCTTCAGTTTGGGGTTGGGCGCCATCTCCCTGACACGCTGGAGGCCCTGATCATAGACGGCCAAGGCGCGGGCAGGCTCGCGGCGGGCGAGGATGTCGCCGAGTTCGCGGGCGCCGGAGGCGAAACGGATGCGGCCGCTGGAGTCAGCTGGATCCTGTTTGACGAGCGGCTCGACGATCTCCATGGATCGTGCGAAGGATACGGCGGCTTCCTTCCAGCGGCCCAGGCTGACGGCATCTTCTTCGCCCAGGATGACGCCTTCGCGCCAATGGGCGGCGTAGAGGTCGTAGCGGCGCGGGACTTCGGGGAGGCCGGCGTTTTCCAAGGCATGACGGGCTTCGCGGATGGTTACGAGCGCCTGTTCCAGGTCGCCGCGCAAACGCTGGCCGGAAGCGATGAGGCTGAGCACGATGCCGTAGCGCTCGGTACCTTGTGCCATCTTGGCGGCGAGTTGCGCGGCGCGGATGCCGTCGTCGGGGCGGTGATTGTTGAAATAGGTAAGGGCGGTGTTGGAGAGCGACATGACGAAGCCCTCCCGGGTGACGGGCGGGAGGCTGGCGACGTCCTTGATGCGGCGGGCCAGGTCCCATGCCAAGTCCGAGTAGGCCAGGGATTCCGCGTCTCGCTTCTGGTTGGCGGCCATGCGGATGCGCACATCGGTAAGGATCAGGGCAGCCGCCAGGACGCGGTCATCCTCGGGCCAGCGGCGCAAGGCGGCGTCACTGAGGCGGATGGCGTTCTGGAGGGTTTCGGCTGCCCTCTTCTGATCGGCGGCGGAGCCGAGTGCGACGCTCTGGACGTCGGCCACGCGGGTGTAGGCGTCCATCACTTCCACGGCAAGGTCCGGATCGGAGCCGGCACCGCTTTCGAGCACCTTCAGGTAGTCGAGCGATGAGGCGAGAACGGACTGGCGGAGTTTGGTGTTACCGGGGATGCTGCTGAGTTGCTTGTTGAGATGGATGAAGCGATTGGCGGCCTGGCGGAGTTGGACGAAGCGTTGTTCGGCCACGGCGCGCTCACGGCTGGCGGTAATGAAGCCCGCGGTAAGGCCGCCGATGGCGAGCGCCGCGGCGGTGACCGGCACCCAGTAGCGGCGCAGCGTGCGGCGGAGGCGGTAGAGCGGATCGGCTCCGCGGGCGTGCACGGGCCGGTGATCGAGGAAGGCATGCACGTCGTCCATGAAAGCTTCGACGGAGCGGTAGCGCGCTTCGGGCTCCTTGCGGAGCGCCATGGCGAGAATGAAGTCGAGGTCTTTGGGGAGGGTGGTGTTCACCTGGCTGGCACGAGTGGGGTCTGTGCGGCAGATCACCGCCTCCATGGAATCCGGCGAGGCGCCTTCGATGACATGGGGGGAGCGGCCGGTGAGCAGTTTATAGAGGACGGCACCGAGCGAGTAGATATCGGTGGAGGTGGAGTGCGCCGAACCGGTGACCTGTTCGGGGCTGGCGTACTCGGGCGTGAGGAAGCGCTCGCGGGTGCGGGTTTTATCGGTAGGCGCGTCGAGGATCTTGGCGATGCCGAAATCGAGGAGTTTGGCGACACCGGGCTCGGTGACGAGGATATTGGACGGCTTGATATCGCGATGGATGATGAGGTTGCGATGGGCGTAGGCGACCGCATCGCAGACCTGCAGGAACAGGTCCAGGCGTTCGCGGACGGGGCGGCCTTCGACGTATTTGTCGATGGGGGTGCCGGGCACGTACTCCATGACGAGGTAAGGCTGGCCATCGGCGGTGCGGCCGGCGTCGAGGAGTTGGGTGATGCCGGGGTGGCGGAGCGAGGCCAGGATCTGGCGTTCGCGGAGGAAGCGATCGAGCCAGGCGGGGGCGTCGGCACTGGAGCGGAGGAGTTTGATGGCCACCTGCTGTTCGATCTCGCCATCGGAGCGTTCGGCGAGATAGACGGAGCCCATGCCGCCCTGGCCGAGTTCGCGCACCAGGCGATAGGGTCCGCACTGGCTGGTTCGGGGCAGGACGAAGGCGCGGCCCCACTGGTGGGCTTCGGCGGCGACGCTCTGGGCGAAAGCATCGCGAGTGGCGTGGTCAAAGCGGAGCAGGTCCTCCACTTCGTGGCGCAAGCTGTCCGGAACCTGATGCTGCTGGTAGTACTCCTGCCGCGCGGGCGCATCGAGGTTGGCCAGCGCGTGAAAGAGGGATCGCGTATCGCTCATATTCCCCTCCAACACCCTCCGATTTTGTTCCATGATACTGAATAAAGGTGCACGCGGAAATGACGGCGCTTTTAGATCAAGATACGATTGCCGGCAAAGAACGCCCGTAGGTTTAAGCCGCCTTCGGGGTGAGGACGGCTTGCCAGTTCTTTGCTGCCTCCCATGCCGCGAGAGCCAGGGCCATGACCAAGTCGTCGTGGTCGGCTTCGGATTGGAAGCTGGACTGAAGGCCTCGCAGTTCGGTAAGCAGGAGGTCGTCGTCCGGGATGTGGAGGGTGCGGTTTTCGAGGAGTAGCTTGAGCTTGGTGAGGAGTTGGGCTCGGGTGACCTGATAGATGCCTTTGGTGAGGTGCGGGGCTCCGGTGCCGGTGATGTTGAGTTTGATCAAGTTGGCACGGAGCGGGAGCGCGGTCAGGAAGTCGATGAAGGGGAGGCCGGGGCCTCCGGCATCGATG
>JAEUQF010000352.1 GCA_016789745.1 Bryobacterales bacterium | reverse complement strand
AGAAGGACTCCTACAACGAAGAAGAATTGCAGCGGTTGAAGCTGGAAGACGGCATTCAGGTGCATGAGCGTGCCAAGGTCGATCTGGAAGTCTTCGCCCGCGAACAGGGCCAGCGGATCGTGAAGCCCTTCATGCTGGTGGTCGCCCAAGATACGGATCATGCAAACCGGATCGAAGCGACGATCAAGGGCGACGACTTCTTCGAGGGTCGCTACAAAGACCGCGTGATTACCGTCCACTCAAACCAGACCGGCGAAGAGAAGGACGAAGTGGTCGAGCGCCTTCTGGCCGTGGAGAACCCGAAAGAGCCAACCGAAATCGTCATCCACGTCAACATGTTGAAAGAGGGCTGGGACGTTACGAACCTCTACACCATCGTTCCATTGCGCGCCGCGAAATCGGAAACGTTAGTGCAGCAATCTATCGGTCGCGGTCTGCGGTTGCCCTATGGAAAGCGCACCGGCGTGAAGAGCATCGACCGGCTGACCATCGTCGCGCACGACCGGTTTCAGGAGATTCTGGACGCAGCCCGCGATCCGAAGTCGCCCATCCACGGCTTACTTCGCGGCGGCATCACGATTGAACCGAATGGGGAGCGCCGGGAGGTGTACGTCGCACGCCCGGCGGCTGAGATCGCCCTGTCGCCGCAAGCCCCACCGGACGGCGACACGCCCGCACCGGTTCAGCAGGCCATCGCGTTTGCTACGGAAGCCGATCAGGTCGTCGCCCAAACCACATTGGACGTGATCCGCCGGGTGGACCGCGTAATCACCGGCACAGAACTGAAGAGCGCCGCCGACTTGAAGAAGCCGGAAGTGCTGGCGCAGATCGTCCAGCAAGTCCAGCAGATCGTCGCGCCAAGCCAGCAGGCACTCGAAGGCATGGGCAATGAGGAACAGGTGAAGGCCACCGTCGAGAAGGCCGTCGAATTGTGGGTGGAGCGGTCGATGGATATTCCCCGTGTCGTTCTGTTGCCGCTGGCCGGGACGGAATTCGGGTACAACGATTTCGATCTCGATGTGGCGCACATCGCATTCCAGCCCGTCTCCCAAGAAATCCTGCTGGCCTACCTACGCACCGATGAACAGGAAAGGCTGAACGCTGACGTAGCATTCCACAAGGAGAAGCGGCTGGAAGACTACATCGTCAGGAAGCTGATCGAGTATGACGACATCAGCTACGACGATCAGGCCGACATGCTCTACAAACTGGCCGGGCAGATGGTGGCGCATCTTCGTAGCCTGCACGCGGAAGAGGACACGCTGCTGGCCGTGATCCGCTACCACGAACGCAAGCTGGCGGAACTGATCCACGCCCAAATGCAGTCTCATGTGTGGACCAAGGAAACCGGCTTTGAGGTCAAGATCAGCCAAGGCGTCACGACGCTACGGGAGAGCAACTATACGCGCCCGGCGGGTGAAGCGCCGGTGAACTTCCGCGCGCCGGTGGACGACAAGCAGTACATCCGAAGCATCCTGTTTGGCGGGTTCAAACGGTGCCTCTACCAAGTGCAGAAGTTCGATTCCGACCCTGAACGGCGGTTCGCGTGCATTCTCGAAGACGATCCCAACGTCGAGAAGTGGTTCAAACCGGCAAAGGGCCAGTTCCAGATTTTCTACCGGCACCAGCATCAGGATCAGCAGTACGAACCCGACTTCGCCGTCGAGACAGCGACGGAGAAATTGCTGTGCGAACCAAAACGCGCCACTGAAATGACGGATGAGGTTGTGTTGGCGAAGGCGCGCGCGGCGGTCGAGTGGTGCAAGCACGCGACGGAACACGCGAAGTCCAACGGAGGGAAGCCGTGGTCCTACCTGCTCATCCCGCACGATGCCATCGACGCGGCGGCGACGCTGGCCGGACTTAGGGGCCAGTTCATGCGGACCCATGCCTAACTCGACGAATAAGCCGAAAAGTGTGTTTGCGGCGGTTCGGCAGGCAGGCTTGTTTGTCAAGGAATTTGCGGCCATCGGTCACGCTGTCGGCTTGCCTTCCACAACGCTTCATTCGAGCCTCAACGAAGCGTTCTTAACCATCGCCGTGATGCTCGAACGGTGTGGTGTCAAGCTGACGCGCGAAATCATCGAAGAGGAAATCCCCGGCGCGGTGTTCAATCTGGCGGTTGCGGCCAATTGGATGCCTGAGATCGCTGCTGATGGCGCAACCCGTGTGCATTCGCGTCGCGCCGCCAGTCTCACGCGCCTTGGTGACTACGAAGTGGAATCCAGCTTCAAGGATCGTTTCATCGCCGACATCAGCTACGCGTTGGAAGAATGCTTGGCGTCGGTCGATCCGGGCGGACGAAATAGTCTTCCGGCTCCAACAACCCGTGAGGAACGGCGGCGCTTGTTGGATTCGTTTTTGACCAGGCATCAGCGGTCTGATGGCACGCACTTCACGCGGGCCGACATTGCTGCATTCGCGGGCGTCGAGGTAGATTACGTTCGTAAGTGGCTTGCTTGTTATGAACGCGCCGCTGAGAAAGGGAAGACGCGGTTCACCACCAAGGCTGGCACTCCACGCTCAGACAGAGTAGTGGAATTATTGATCGCCGAAGATATAGCGCCGTTCGAAGCCAGCCTCCGTAGGAAGGTAAAGCCCCGGAGCTAGCAGGGCGATTTCATCGTTCACATCGCCCTCTTCGCCCTGCTTGAACACCCTGCTAGGGTCGAGGTGAATATGGGGCATGTCAACAACACGTACACGCAAGAGATTGTCGCGCGGCAAAAACAGTGACACCCGGACGTTCAAATACCCTGTCCAACTGCACGACTTGAGCACGGGGAAAGTTATTCTCGAAGGTGTCTTAGCCCGGTCATTCAAAGACGCTGTGAAGGGCGTAGTCAACTTGCACCCGGATGCCCCCGGACCGTTTCACACGTGGAACAGCAGCATATGGGCCTGCGGCTTGGACGTTGAGCAATACAACAACCCGCCAACGACCGACGGTGTGGTTCTTCTGCAAGGTAACCTGCGCACCCCACTTTACGGCGTGAAGATGAGAGAGCGCCAGACCGGAGTGGAGCACTACGTAATGGTCCGTGTTGCGAAGGTCTGCGATTGGGATAGCGTGATCCGGTCGGCATACCTATTGGCATCGAGACATGGGTTCGAGTTTCCCCTCGATGTGCTGAGCGTAGAAGGCTATCAGCACAGTTCGCGGCAGTTCGTCGCCGTTCGCGGACGCGGCCCACGGGTTATCTCAGACCATGTGCTGAGCGGAGTTGAAGTCAACTTGGAGATGCCCCTATGCAAACCTGCCGGGTATGACGGACTGAAACTGGCGACGGGCTGCGGTGAAGGCGGGGCGACAGCATGAACCCGCCGCGCCTCGACCTCAATTACGTCTACAACATGGATTGTCTCGAAGGCATGAAGTGGATGCCTGACGGCAGCATCGACATGATCGTGGCTGATCTTCCTTACGGGATAAGTGGATGTTCGTGGGACAGCCAAATTGACCTGCCACGCTTCTGGCGTGGCGTCAGGCGGGTCCTTCGCAAGAATGGTGTCGTCGCGCTCACGGCCCAAGTACCGTTCACCGCGACGCTGGCGACAAGCAACCGCGAATGGCTGAAGTTCGAGTTCATCTTCGAGAAGCGGATCGCGACGAATCACCTTAACTCCCGGCACCAGCCGTTGCGGAGTCACGAAAACGTTCTCATCTTTTACCAAGGCCGACCGACTTTCAATCCTCAGTACACGGTTGGCAAGCCATTCGTTATCGCCCGGCGCTCAACAACCAACGGAGCGGCCTATCACGGCAAAGGCCGGACGGTTACGGCCACAGTGAACCACGGAACGCGGCACCCGAAGAGCGTCCTTCATGCGGACATGTTTCCGCTCGACAAGGATCGCTGGCATCCAACGCAGAAGCCTACTTCGTTGTTCGAGTATTTGATCCGCACGTACACCCACGAAGGGGCCGTCGTGTTTGACCCGGTGATGGGATCAGGGACAACGGCTGTTGCGTGCTGGAATGCCAAGCGAAGGTTCATCGGCTTCGAGAAGGACCCGGCGTATTGGGAACGAATCCTCGACCGCCTATGGGACCTTGACGAAACAGCCATGAGAACAGAGTGGTACGACGCGCCAACGGCTCTGATGTCAGCCTGACAAATGCTCAATGGTGCCATCGCGTCTGACATATATGTCAGCACGGAGAGCCATCGGTGAGGTCCAGCGGCTACGATTACGCCCCGAAGGAATGTAGATTCAAGCCAAGCCGGTCACACGGGGCATCGGTCAAATCCTGACGGATACCAAGGTATCGCTCCGTGGTCTGTACAGATGAGTGGCCTAACGAAAGCTGGATTTGTTCGAGTGCGGCGCGCCCCCTGTGCGCCAACTTCGCGAACGTGCGACGGAGGTCATGCGGTGCGATGTCCCCAAGGCCGATCTCAGTTCCGTATTTCTTAACCGTCTCGAAGATGCTTTGGGCGGTCATTGAGTCGCCGGACAACCGGTCGCCCTTGTTCACCGGACGAAAGACACGCCCCCCGGTGAGGTGCGCCGCTGTGGTCCACATGTCGATAGCGGCCTTGCACCAAGACGGCATAGGCACGGTTCGCAGCCTGCCGCCTTTGCCTTGCATATCCACGATCACCCATCGCCCATCGCGCTGTTGGATGTGATCCTGAGAAAGAGTTGCCGTCTCTTCGCGCCGAAGGCCGCAGCCAATCAGGACGGCCAGCAACGCCCGGTCCCGTTTACCCTTCAGCGTCTCGACATTCGGTACATTGACCAACTCTTCCGCCTGCCTCACCGTCAGCCAATTCCCGGTGCGGATGCCGTCACGCTTAACGCCTTTGACCCGTCCGATACCGGACGCCAGATCGGGAGCCATCAGACCGTTGTCGGCGGCTTCAGCAGCAAGGCGTCGAATTGCGCTCATCCGCACGTTCACGGTTGAAGCCGATTGGCCCATGCTCAGGAGATGGGTACGGTAGCCTTGCACCGTCGCCTTGGTGAAGCCGGTGCCGGAAGAATCCCGCCGGTACCAGTTCAGGAAATCCTCAACGGCCCGGCCATATGCGCGCTTGCTTTCGGGACTGCTGACGGAATCTAGCAGGAGAGCCTTCAGTCGGGCGATAGCGTCGGGCGACGGCTGAGTGATCGGAACGGGGAGGGTTTCCATGCACGACCAGAATAGCCTACGATAAGAGGTATTACCATAGGCTATTGCCCTTGTGAACTTTAAGGTTTTACCTTACGGTTCTGAGTTTCTGGTTCAACGCCCAGTCACTTTAGGCATGACTTCAGCGACACACCCTATGATTTCATCCGGTCGCAGGTAGCGGATGATCAGTTCATGAAACTCCCGTGACGCAAAGATGCGCACTGCCGCCATCTGCATCTGAAGCTGACGCACCGAATGGAAAACGTTGTCGTCTTCAGGACGATCCTGATTCGGGAAGGGGAGGTACTTACGATACGAATCGCCAATTTCCTTCGGAAGATTCATGTCACTGGCGACTCCGCGAACCGGGAAGTCAATGACCACAAGGGGCATCGTTTCTTTCCGGAGCGTGTCTAGCCGTTCGCGCGCAGCGTTTTCTGTGATCGTTTCACGGGTTCCGCGTCGCCGCATCGCGGTGTCCACCGCAAGTAATAGCTTCTGCTGAAGTTGCTTTGCGTTCTCCGTCCGCTTGACTGCCGTGAATTCACTCCTGATTTCTGAGTAGTCGCCACGCCGTCCTAACTCCCCAACCCGAACCTCGAAGACGCGCTTAAATAGATCGCGTGACAGCAGCCGATTCAGGAGCAACCGTGTGTTGTCATCAGCGAAACGATACACGAACTCGATAGCGGGTTCCCCGGAGATTGGTGCTGAAAATTCTTCAAGCAGTGGGTCTGGCAAGGTCTTTCGAGCATAGCGTCTCAGTGCCTCACTCACGTCGCGCCATGATTTGCGTAGAATGACCTTCTGATAAAAGAGTTCGTGGATATCCTGTCCGTTCAACGACGCCCCGCGCATTTTCTTTGAAGCGGAACCGATTGCCCCAAAAGTGAGTATCGCAGCGTGACTGAACATCGCTTGAATACACCGGAACGTATGATGCCAATAGACCGCGCCGTACATCTGGTAGCGCGCTAATAGCATCGATTCCACGGCTGGTCTTCCCTTGGCTTTATATGCAAGTGCCAGCCTGACACCGCGTCCTTGCTCCACGACGGAACTGACGCTAAGCGCACTCACAAGTCTAGCCGGGTCCATTCCCTGACCATAAGGAACGCCACATGCAAGGCTGTCTCGAATGAGGTAGTCGAGCTTATCCGCATCAATTGGTCCATTGATAATATCGGCAGCAACGCCGTCAACGACCCGTCGCGGATTGGCGTGGTTTTGCCTCCGCTCAAGGATGCTCAGCATTCGATCTGTGTCAAGGTGTTGTACGACGCCTGATGCCGGATCAATGTCCCGCCAGTTTCGAGTCAGAACGCTCTTCAGACTCTCACCCCAGTGGTCTTCCTCCAGTAGCCTCTTCGTGAGTTTGTCGTGCGCAAAGATCGGGGAGACCTCTTCAAGGTCATGTCCGAACGCGCTCTGCCCAAGATCGTGGATTAGTGCGGCAACCAAGGCATGCCAGATATCTGACGGATCACAGAGAATTCTAAAAGTTGGAACTTCCGGGTCGGAAAGGAGCGCGTTGAAGATGGAGACCGTTGAGGCGAATACTCCTAGCGAATGCGACCACCGGGTATGTGTAGCACCGGGATAGACTTCACGAAGCCAACCCAATTGCGGTTCTGTTTTCAATCGACGGGCAGCGGGATGATTAAGGACTGCGGCTACACGTTTGGTAAACGGGGTCATCAGATGGTAGCCGGTGTTGATCATCTCAGGCTGCGACGTATCGAGTTCAGGTGTCTTTCCGCTCCATGAATGCTCACGGCTGAAGCGGGCCAGTCGGTTCACCAGTTCGGTCGCAGTACGTATCTTATGGGCACCGAAGAGTTCGGACGGGTAGCTCATTGTGACATCGTCAACGAACCGCCTTCCGTCCTTGCTTGTAACGCCTTGGCTACCCCCACCCGGAGCATTCTTGCCGTCCAAGAGTAGACATGCTATGCAATGGAGGTAACGAAAAGCATAGGAAGCGTGACAACGCTCACCAAATTCCTCCGCCAGTATTGCAAGGCATTCCTGAAGGGTCCTGCCGAATGCGTACAGATCATAAACCTCGAACTGGTTTCGCTTTTCGATAGACGCCGATGCGCTGAGACCACCACCGCTGATGCTACCGGGATCGTGGATAATCGTTGTAAGGTCGGGATGAGCATACGTCCAAGTGAAATGGACCCGAATCTTCTGTTCTTGAGCAACTTGGTCAGCATGAATGCATGACCCCATGTCAGTCAAGACCGCCGACTTGTGTTTCCCTCCCGAAATCAAGATATTGGCGGACTTGATATCGAAGTGATAAATTCGCTGCTCATGCATGTGCTCCATAGCAGCGGCCACCTCTTGTGATTTCAACAATAGAAAGCGGCACGCCTCATCAAGTCGCTGTGGAGAAAATGGATGGAGACCTTTGACGCCTTTCGGGTCCGGGTCCTTTTCCAATGTATCCCGTAAGTACGCGTCGATACTCGACGGCGATTCCACGAAAGTGGTGCAGATAGCTATCACTCTTGTCGTGCCCGGCTCTTCGAGCGCGTCATAGAGCCGGACAACGTTAGGATGTGAAAGGCGCTCTAGGGCCTTCAGTTCCGATTCCGAAACCGGAGATAGCGCATTCGCGGCTTCGCTCGTCGAAGGTGCGGCCATCAGCTTCTTTCTGGCGATCTTCATGGCCAACGGTGTAGTCGAGTCATCCTTGAATACCTTGAAGACCATTCCAGAACCACCCGCGTGAACGAAGGTCTCAAATCTGTAATGGTGCAGTTTGATAGCAACCGGCCACAATCCTTCGAGATGTAATGCTTCTTCGTTCGCATCAAAGTCCTTCGGCAAAGCCGATTTTAGGAGCGGCTTGCGCAGGAGTTCGAGGAAAGGCGGGGCTGGCGGTGTCTTCAGGACCTCGAACAGATCGTTGCCGACGGTTGAACCGTTGCCCTGTTCTACGCCTTTTTTCGATGCCTTGGGCATACGCCTCCTAGAAGGTCGGCCTCAACGGACGACACTTCGGCCAAGATATGAAGAATGTGTGAATTATATCTCTAGGCAGGCATGGTTGCATCCATGGGCGGCTGAAACGGTTGAAGTGCGTGAGACGGGGTGCGCCGCAGCACATGCGACGGCGCGCGCGTAAGTTTTACGTAAGGTCGTTCGGGAGAAGAGGCGGTAGGGGTGAATCTGGTGATTTGTGAAATCTATAAGTTGCCTGTTGTCAATACCCTATAGCTGTTCAACTCCCGCCGCCTCCACCAAATTTCGAAGCGGCTCCCAAGGAGCCTCTTCGAAATTTGCCCGCCATAGCCCAACGGGCGAAGGCGGGCTCCCCGAGCCAGGATGCACTATGTATACCTGCTGCAAAGCGAATCGCACCCTGCCGAGCGCTACACCGGCAGCACCAGCGATCTAAAAGCCCGATTAATCAAGCACAACGAAGGCGGCGTACCCCACACCGCAAAGTTCCGCCCGTGGCGCCTAGCCACCTACCTGGCGTTCCAAACCAAAACCCAAGCCGAGACCTTCGAACGCTACCTAAAATCCGGCAGTGGCCGAGCCTTCGCCAATCGCCACCTATGGCCGTAGTTGAGCCGAGCCGCGAAGCGGCAAGCCCGTCTCAGCAAGCCGCGAAGCGGTAAGCCCGTCTCAGCAAGCCGCGAAGCGGTAAGCCCGTCTCAGCAAGCCGCAAGCGGCAAGCCCGTCTTCCGGCCCCCGAACCCCTACCGCACCGACTCCAACCGAAACTCCACCCCGCGCTCGGCATTCACCCGCTCACTCCCCCCCTTATCCAACCTCACCATCTCCGTCACCACCTTCGCATAATCCGCCCCCACATAATGCAAACTCTCCCCTTGCCGCCAATACGCAATCACCGGCACCTTACTCCCATCTACAAACACCAAAGTCGTAATCGTAGGCCGGTTCGCCGCCTCAATCGCCTCCTGACTCAACTCCGCCCTTCCCACCGTCGTCCGGGAAGTCAAAGCCGAAGGAGGCGTCACCCGAACACTCCCCCGCTCTTCCCGGTCCCCCTCCACCTCCGTCCGAGGCGCCCGGATCGGAGCCGGCAGATTCCCATACTCCTTCATTTCCGGATTCGCCGTCTCCGGCGTATAGTACTGATTAATAATCACCGAAGGCGGCGGCTGCACCGGCTGCACAATCGTCTGCACCGGCTGCTCCGCATACGGATACCCGCCCCCATACATCACCGGAACCCCAAACGGAACCACCACCGTCCGCCCTCCGCGTCCCGGACTACCCCAATATCCCGGCCGCTGCACGGGAATCCGCGTGGTCGTCTGCGGCAGGCCGCTCACCGTCGCCCCCAGCCGCCCGGCAAATCCCGGATCATTCACCGTACCCACCATCTGTCCGGTAGAAATGCCGCCGTACATCCCGCGCTGACCCGTCTGCCCGCCGTAAATCCCGCGCTGGCCGCCACCCATCGGGTTAGCATAAGCCCCGCGCTGGGCCAAGCCAGCCATCGGAACGGAAAGCGAAACCAGAACCAATCCGACCCACAGGCGCATATCCGATACTCCTTGCGGTTCAACCCAACCGAAGCTACCCAAAGCTTAGCTCTGACACCATGACGGAGGCAATCGCCAAAGCGTGCAGAATCCGCGCTACGTTGGATGCGCGCCAAAACCGTAAGGTTCCCGCGAGCCCCTCTACTTCCGGTGCTTCGGCAGCAGATTCCCCTTCTCCGTATCCGGGCGCAATACCGCCATGATGTTCTGGATCCACAACGGGTCCAGCCATTCCAACGGATTCACCATCACGCCATCCACCTGCATGCTGAAGTGCAGATGATCGCCGCCCGCCAACCCCGTCGACCCGCTCTTCCCCAACACCTGCCGCTGCGTCACGCTGTCCCCAACCTTCACCGCGAAATCACTCATATGCGCGTACAGGCTCTGCACACCCAGCCCGTGGTCCACCACCACGGCATTTCCGTAAATCCCCAGCGGCGCCGCAAAAATCACCTTGCCCGCATTCGCCGCCAGCACCGGAGCCTTCGACAGGGACGCCAGGTCGAATCCCAAATGCACCTGCTCATCAATCTGCTTGCCCTGATAAAAGTACCGCCGGATATCACAGAATTTCGCTTCCACCGCCGAATTCACCTGCTGCACGAAGGCGCCCGTCCAGAGCACACTGCCGTCCGTCTGGTTCCGCAAATCCAGCAGTTTGGCGTTGTTCGCCTTACGCATCTCGCTGTTGATCCTCACGAACCGCGCCGCCATGTCCCCCGTGCCGCCCGGATCCAGCGCATTCACCACACGGTTCAGGAACCGGTCATCCAACTCCATCTTGCGGGTGCGAAACTCGACATGCTTCAGCGTATGGTCAATCCCTTCCGTCGCCTCGGCTCCGGTCGGATTGCGAACATACGCCACCGGCTCCTCGCCCTTCTTCGTATCCCAGGGATAGCCAAAGAAGCAGATGCGACGGTTCGGATCCCCCGCACCCGGGAACGGATGGCTGCGGAACCGGTAAGGCCCCACCCGCACACCGGACTCGGTCCAATACCCCGACGCCGTGAACGACACCGCGTGCGAGCCGCCTAACGTCATCGTGTGGAACGCCTTGTCCACCGAAATCCCCGGCGGGCGTGTATTCACCTCAATGTCGAACGCCACCTGATCGCGACGCCCCCGCAGGTCATTCGACACCGCCTCCAACACCAGTTGCGCCTTGCCGTCCTGCAAGCCTTTCACCTTGCCCGTACCCACTTCGAAGGAGTACGACGCGGGCGCTTCCTCCCCGCGAAACAGGCTCCAGCGACGCGCCGCCTGCTGCTGCTCCTGCACGGTGTAGCGATTGCCGCCCTGCACCAGACTCGCCCGAAATTCCCGTACCCCGTGCGGATTGGCTGCCGTCACCTGCACCGGGGTACTCACCCCCACCACCTTCACCGGAGCGGGTACGTTCAGCACCGTTCCAGTCGATCGGGCCAAGAGCAGCCCGACATACACCACGAACACCAACAGAAAGAAAACAAAGGGATACAGCGCGAACCGGCGACCCATGGACACCACCTACTACGTCTAGCTTTCAAACAGACCGAGCTGATCCTTGGACGCGGGCTTCGGTTTTGCCCGCTTCTGCGGGCTCCCGACCACGGCCAGAACATGAAACTCGGCCAAGGCCTGCCTTGGAACAAAGACCTTCTGTGCGTTGGAACTGGGGTCCGGGGGAGTGAACGTGAATCCGTAAGGATCGAGCAGAAGGAGGTTATTCGCCAGCAGACCGTCCAATTCTTCATTATCGCGAAAACGCATCCGGACCCAAAGCCCGGCATGCTTCGGACGCGTGGTGAACAGCCGCTTTTCGGAAGGGTCGGGCGCCTCAAAGTCGCGCACCAGCGACACCGACTTGATGTCCTCGTACGGAACCAGCAGCAGGTTCCCCGATTGGTTCAACAGCTCGATCCCCTTCGGCTGCAAGTAAGTGGCAAGGTTCAGGTAACCGTAGAGGGACTCCCGGTCAAACCGTTGCACCATAGCCTTTTTGTTCGTGGATGCCGACAGCCTGCTCCGGTCTCCTTCCGCCGCCCGGCCGGAACGGTTCCGGGCGAAATGTTCAAAACAATTTTGCGCCTATTGTATCATTGAATAAATGTCGCTTTTCGCCTCTTTGCCGCCGCTGCGGAAGGCGTTCCTGGAGTTCTGCCGAATCGAAAAAGGCTTGGCAGCCAACTCTTTGGACGCCTACAGCCGGGATCTGGCAAAGCTCGAAAAGTACAGTTCCGAACAATGCGGCGCCAACGTCCCGGACGCCGGCCAACTGCTGGCTTACGTGGATCTGTTGTATCGTGAAGGGCTTGCCAGCCGCAGCCTCGCTCGTCACTTGAGCACGGTTCGCAATTTCTACGCCTTCCTGGTGCGCGAGGGGCGGCTGGACGAAGACCCTTCGGCAACGCTACCCACGCCCCGGCAACCCCGGAAAATCCCCCGTTACCTGAACACAGAGCAGGTGGGTACCCTTTCGGCGGCACCTTCGGCTGAAAAACCGAATGGTGTCCGTGACGCTGCCATGCTGGCACTGCTCTATGCCAGCGGCCTCCGGGTCAGCGAGTTGTGCGGCGCCCGGCTCGCGGATCTGAATACGAATCTGGGAGTCATTCGCGTCACCGGTAAAGGCAACAAAGAGCGTCTGGTTCCAGTGGGCTCCGAAGCCCTGCGCGCGCTTGGCGACTACCTCGCCACCGCCCGCCCCGAAATCCTCAAAGGCCGTGTTAGCCCGTTCCTGTTCGTAACCAATCGTGGCGGCAAACTTACCCGGCAGGCCTTCTCCAAGGCTTTGACCGGATATGGCCGTCAGGCCGGCATGGCGGAGGGGCTCAGTCCCCACGTCCTGCGGCATACCTTCGCCACGCATCTTCTCGAAGGCGGCGCGGACCTGCGCAGCCTGCAGACCATGCTGGGCCACGCCGACATTTCGACTACGCAGATTTACACGCACGTGGAGCGCTCGCGGCTGCGTGCCACCATCGACCGGCATCATCCGCGAGCATGAAGTATTTCCGCGAAAGGGTAGCACGACATGAGTGATTACATGTTCATGCTGGAGAATCATTTAAACGCCGAGCAGACTCGCTTCCTGGCGGCTCTCCAGACGCTCTGTGGCTCGCAGAACCTCAATGTTTTCCTCGCTGGCGGAGCCATGCGCGACATGCTCGGCGGCTTCCCCATCCGCGACCTCGACTTCGTTGTCGAAGCCAACGGCATCAAAATCGCCAAGGACCTGCTGGCCTCCACCGGCGCCACGCTGGTTTCCACCGACGACCTGCGCAAATCCGCCGAACTGCTGCTACCCGGCGGCTCCACCATCCAGGTCGCGATGGCACGCACCGAAAAGTATCTGAAAACCGGCGGCAAACCCCACATCGCCCCAGCCTCTATCCATGAGGATCTGCGCTGCCGCGACTTCACCGTAAACGCCATTGCCCTCTCCCTCGGCCGCGCCTCCCGTGGCCTGCTGCTCGATCCCACCAACGGCTTGGCCGACCTCGACCGCCGCGAACTCCGCGCCGTCAGTAACTACGTGCTCTATGACGACCCGGTACGTCTGTGGCGCCTGGTCCGCTTCCGCGTTCGACTCGGTTTCGCCCTCGACGAGCGCACCCAAAGCCAGTACAACAACGCCCGCGAGGCGAATGTTGAGAAGTTGATCCCCGCCCGCGCCATCCTCGAACAACTCCGCCAGACCGCCAACGAACTGAATCCCGCCGAAGTACTGAAGGCGCTCGAAGAAGAGAAACTGCTCGGCCCCATCTCGCCCGCCCTTACCGGCCCGAAGCTGAACCTGGCCGGGTTCGCCAAGTGGATGAAGGTGCGCCAGTTGCTGCCCTTCGGCTTCGACCTGCACATCAACAACTTCGCCCTCTTCCTGTTCCTGATCACCGAAAAGCTGACGCCCAAGGAACGCTCCTCGCTCTGGAAGTCGATCGGGGCCGAGAAGGCGGAGGCCGACCTGGTCACCCGCCTGCAGACGCGATCGAAGAAGCTGGAATCGGCACTCAAATCAGCGTCGCTCTCCAAAGCCAGCCAGATCTACCGCACCATCTCCGCTGAATCTGGCGAAGTCGCGCTGTTCACCCTCATGCAGACCACCCAGCGCCTGGTGGCCGATCGCATTCGCAATTACCTCGCCAAACATGTCCCCGCCGCCGCCGAAGTCACCGACAAGGACATCGAAAGCGAGGGCCTGGTGCCCGGAACGCCCAAGTTCCTCAAACGCAAGGCCGAGAAAATCGCCTCGCGCCTCGATTCGCGCGTCCGCAAGCCAACGCCGCCCATGCCCGAACTGGTGGCCCCGGCCCCGCAGGCCATGGTGGCCCGCCGCTAGCAGATTCTTGGCGCGACGGTCATCACCAGGAAGACGCGGGCGGGCCCGTTCCCATGGTTTGGCGTCGTTCTCTCTGCGTCCTTGGCGCCTCTGCGCGCGATTTCCGGAAACGTCTGCCAACGTCTTCAACGGAGTTCCCAGGCCCTCCGGGCCCCAATAACTATGAATACGCGTGCCACCAACTCGTTTTCTCTATTGTTTGGCTGTCTAACTGGCGAGCTTGGTGAGCTTGCCTGGCCCGCCGAAGGCTCGGCGAAGGAGGGGCGAGAAACTTTCTCGGCAGCGTTTCAACGGAGTATCCCAGGCCCTCCGGGCCGCCAATAACTATGAATACGGGGCCAGCCCTTCACTCTGCTATTTGGCTGTCTTCTTGGCGAGCTTGGTGAGCTTGGCGAGACATTTAGGCAGCGTCTTCAACGGAGTGGACGTCCTAGAAAAGCACGCGCGGTCAAGCGCCCCACACGCACCCGCCGCACAATCGAGGTATGGCAAACGATACCTGGACCGAACGCATTCTTCGCACCACCGAATACATCCACGGCCACCTGGGCGAGGAGGTTGACCCCGCCACTCTGGCCTCCATCGCCTGCTTCTCCCTCCATCATTTCCACCGCGTCTTCCGCGGCATCGTCGGCGAAAGCGTCATGGAGTACACCCGGCGCCTGCGCCTGGAACAAGCCGCGGTCCGCCTGAAGTTCGACAAAGAACCCGTCACCGGCATCGCCCTGCGCTCCGGCTACGACAGCCACGAAGGCTTCACCCGCGCCTTTACCGCCCGCTTCGGCGTCTCTCCCAGCGAGTTCCGATCCCAATCACAGCCGCTCCCGGAGGAAAAACCCGGCTTCGAAACCCGGCACTACCTCGCCATCCGCTGCCTGGCCGTCCGCCACACCGGCCCCTACCCGGAATGCGGACCCGCCTGGCAGAAACTGTTCGGCTGGGTGATGCCCCGGCGCATTCCCGTGCGCCTGGATCAACCCACCTTCGGCCTGGTCTATGACGACCCGGAGATCACCGCCCCCGCGCACTGCCGTTTTGACGCCTGCGTGATGCTCGCCGGCGACGCCGACCCCACCGGCCTGCCCGAAGGCTTCTTCCTCCGTACCATCCCGGAAGGCACCTACGCGCAAGCCCTGCATTGCGGCCCTTATGACTCTATCCTGGCTACCTATGTCGCGCTCCTGGGCGAGTGGCTGCCCCGCCGCGGCGTCGAACTGCCCGATGAGCCCGTTATCGAGGCCTACCTCAACAATCCGCTGCAGACCAAGCCTGCGGATCTGCGCACCGAAGTCCGCGCCCGCATCCGGGAGTAAGCCCATGAACACCCGTCGCTCGTTCGTTGACAAGCGGGACACCGCCCCCAAGCCGCAGGTAAAGGTACTGCAAAAGGCCGGCGGTCGCCTGTTCCCCGCAGGCGCCATGCTCATCGCCTCACCGCTTGCTGTCCGAGAGGTAGTCGCGCAAATTCCTACCGGCGCGTTGCTGCTCTTATCCGACCTGCGCCAGCATCTGGCCCTGCGCTACGGCGCCGACTACACCTGCCCGCTCACCACCGGCATCTTCCTACGCATAATGGCGGAGGCCGCCGAAGAAGAGGGCGACGCAACACCCTATTGGCGCGTGGTGCGCGACGACGGCAGGCTCATCGACAAGCTCCCCGGAGGCGCGGCCGCGCAGGCCCGCAAACTGATGAATGAAGGGGTCCCGTGCCGCAATAGCGGGAGAACCTGGCGGGCAGATAAAGTGCTTACCCTTCGCTGGCGACCGGCTCGCTGACGCCGGCTGCTCCGTAAGTTACGGAGTATCTGTCGTCTTGCGTTTGTCTTCTCTGCGTCCTCTGCGGCTCTGCGCGCGACCTTCCGGAAACGTCTACCCGCGTCTTCAACGGAGTATCCAGGCCCTGCCGCCCGCCCATAACCCGGAAGACGCGTGCCAGCCTTCCCACTGTTGTTTGCCGTCTTCTTGGCGAGCTTCGTGAGCTTGGCGAGAAACAACCCGGCCGCTAAGTTACCCGACAGCCGCCGTAACCGGCACCGCCCCAAAATTCCGCACCCGCCCGCGATACTGCGCCACGGCGTCCGCCAGCGAATCTTCATCGAAGTCCGGCCAGCACTGCTGCAGAAACACCATTTCGGCATACGCGCATTCCCACAGCAGAAAGTCGCTCAACCGCTGTTCGCCGGCCGTGCGGACCAGCAGGTCCACGTCCGGCCCTAACTCCTTAGATAACTCCTCGGCGCTCGATACCCGCCGTGCCGCCGTGAAGATCGCATCGCGCGCCGAATAATCCACCGCCAGCCGCAAGTGCAGCCGCGTACCACCGCGCGTCTCCCGCTCCGCCTCGTCAATCAGCGGCAGCAGCGTACCCGGCAACCGGTCCCGGCGCCCAATCACGCTGATTCGGATCCCTTCCTTGCGGCATTCCTCCACCTCAGTCAGCAGGTAGTGCCGGAACAGCAGCATCAGCGCCGACACCTCCGCCCGCGGCCGCTTCCAATTATCGGCCGAGAAGGCATACAAGGTGAGGGTCTTCACCCCCAACCGGCAGCAGCCTTCAATCGCCCGCCGCACCGCCTTGGCACCTTCCCGATGCCCTTCGGTGCGCGGCAGCCCTTGCGCCGACGCCCAGCGGCCGTTGCCATCCATGATGATGGCAACGTGCTCCGGCACCGGCAGATGATACGTGCTCTTCATTTACGTGCGCGGTCCTTTCATGGCGTGCACCAGCGCTTCCATATGATCCAGCCACTGCTGGAAAGCCTTACGCCCCTGCGCGGTCAGCCGGTACTCGGTCTTCGGAACGCGCCCCTCGAAATACTTCTCGCAGCCGATATACCCCGCCTCTTCCAGCTTCCGCGCATGAATACTCAGGTTCCCGTCTGTCGTATCCAGCGTCCGCTTCAGATCCGAAAATGTCATGCTCTCGTTGGCCGCCAATGCGCTGACAATCGCCAGCCGCATGCGTTCATGTATCAGCCGGTCAAACTCCGGAACCTTCCCTGCCCCAATCGCCGGCACGGCCGTAGCCGCGCGCTCCGGCGTCGCAGGCACCGGTGTCTTCCTCGCCAGATTTCCTCTAGCCACCGTACCTCCTCGCAATCACCCAGCCGAATCCAATGTGCAGCAGGCCGAACCCCGCCAGGAGAAACCAATTACCCCACGCCACCGGCGCAAACAGGCAAACCACGCCCAGCCCCAGGAAACAACCACCCATCGCCGGCACCAGCGGAACCGAGAACGCGCCGCCGGTCATCACGCCAGTTCCATACAACAGCAGCCACAGCCCGGGTAGCAGCCCCGTCTGGCCGATCGGATAGAGCGCCCCGGTCAACACCCCGCCCGCAAACAGCGGCGGTACGAAGCTCAGGGCAAACTTGCGCGCCGGCGCCGCCGTAACACTGGATCCGCTCGCGCTCGCCTTCCGATGCAGGCTGTACGCGCCAATCCCAATCGCCACCAGCGCCTCCAGAAGCCATACGGTCAGCCAACCCTGCGCATTGCCCTGCCCTGCTGCCAGGAACGCCGCCACTACCGCGGACACGCCAATCGCCACGCCGCCCCAACCGGGCACCGCCGTAAAGCTCGACGCGCGCTCCATGGTTTGGCGGATGAAGCGGATGTTATCCATGGCGTGTTCATGGATGGGGATGGGTTGCGGACGAGGCCGCGCAGGCATCATAGTAGGTAGCTTACAGAAAGCGCGCCGCTTCGTCAAGCACTTTATAACTAAAAGCACAACCGCCCCTGTGCTACCCTGCTTTCGTGGAATCTTCGCCGGCTGCCCCGTCCCTCGAACTTCTCCTGCACCAGTCGCGCGAACCCCTGCCGGCCAAGTCCCTGCAAACCGCCCTCTCCTTAAAAACCAAGCAGTGGAAGGCATTGCTCGCCGATGCCGTCGCCAAGGGCATCGCCAAGGCCTGGCCCAAAGGCCGCTACTGGCATATTTCGCCAAACGAAGCCATCGCCGCCAGTATCCCGCTTCTTATCAGCGTATTGCAGCAATCCGACGCACCGCTCACCGAAGCCGAACTCGCGTCGCGCATGGATCTGCCCGCGCCCGAAGGAAAGCCGGTCCTCAAGGCGGCGCTAGCCGCAAACAACATCGTGAAGTGGCCGAAAAGCCGATACTGGCACATGACGGAAACCCAGGCTGTTCGCCGTCACCTGCTCGACGCGCTGCAATCGGCCAGCTTGCCCGCCAATCGCCTGGAACAAGCCACGCCCGCGTATTCGACACCGAAGGCCACCGCCAAGGTCCTCAAAGAGATGCTCACCGCCGGCGCCGTCGTACTGGCCTATACCCTGCCGCCAGCCGACCTCAGCTTGCAACTGCTCGACGCCGTCAAACAACTGCAGGTCGCCCCCGGCGTTCCCGTCCCCGTCCGAGACCTGCGTGCCCGGGTGGCCGCCCCCAAGCCCGACTTCGACCGCGCCGCCCTAGCCCTCGCCGATCGCCAGCAGGTCTACCTCACCACCCACGACCACGGCTGGGCCTTGCCTGCCGCCGAGCAGGATATCCTGATCCATGATGGAGGCAACAAACTCTATGTCGCCGTTACCCTTCGCGACTGAGTTCGAACGCCTCCCCAATCCCTTCGCCAACTCGGCCGTCGGATCCGTATGGGATCCGGTGAACGGCGACGTGCCCGAAATCCATGCCGACCTCTTCGACCTGCTCTCGCGCACCGTAGACGAACGCACACAAGGCCACCACAGCCGCTGCATCCTGCTCTATGGTGATGCCGGCAGTGGCAAAACGCACATCCTGCGCCGTCTGCGCCTGGCCTTAGAGACACGCACCGGCACCCTGGTGCCGTTCTCCTGGATGCGCATGCACACCAGCCCCCTGCTGATGTGGCGCCATCTACGGTACCACCTGGCCGATGACCTCTGCCGTCGCGAGATCGGTGGCACGCCCCAACTGGACCACCTGCTGGACCGGCCGGATCACCTGGCGGCCGTCGGCAACCGCGACCTCGCCGTCATCCTGGAACATCTCGCCGCGCGACGCCACACCCGCGACGCCCGCGCTTGGCTCCAGGGCCGCCCGCTACCCTCGGAGGCCCTCGGCCGCCTGCTCATCGCCGAAACCGACAACGAAGACGAGGCGCTCGAAGACGAGAGCCGCCAGATCGTGCTCGAACTGCTGCAGTTCCTCCAACCTGCCGTGCTCTGCCTGGACCAATTGGAAGCCCTCCAAAGCCATCCGGGCGATCGCGAAGGCCTCTTCGCTATCGGCAAACTGCTGGCAACGCTACATGATGAGGCGCCCGGCACCGTCGTTATCGGCAGCGTCCAGACGGGCCTCATCGGCGAACTGGGCACCACCCTGAGCAAGGCCGAGTTCGACCGCCTGCAGCCCACCGCGCTGCGCCCGCTCCAATCCCAGGAGCAGGTGAAGGCGCTCATCCGCGCCCGCTTGGCCACGCGCCCCGAGTTGCCCAAGTTGCGCCCAGCCCTGGCCGAGGAGCTCTGGCCCATCCGCATGGAACCGTTTGCCGCCCTGCTCGGCAGCCGCGAGGGTCTCAGCGCTCGAAAAGTGTTCTTCGAATGCGAACTGCAGTTTCGCCAGGCGCAGCACCTCCCGGAAAAGAACGTGCCGCTGGCCGATCACCTGGCGTCCAAGTTCCACGACGCCACGCCCGCCGCGCCGCTTGATCCCGCCGTCACCGCCAACATCCTCAGCGACGGTCTGCCGCGCCTGCTGCACCTGGCCGGGCACGGCACCTCGCGCGAGAACCTGCCCCGCGGCGTCGATCACGTCTCGCGTCCCAAATCCGCCGGCGCGCGCCCGCTGGCCGTCGTCATCGGCAACGATAAAACCCTGGGCCTGCTCGCCAAGCTGCGGCGCATCAGCCGAACCTGGAACCCTGCCGAGCAGGACCTGGTCATTCTCCGCGACGCGCTCCATCCGCTGCCCGGCACCGCTATCAAAACCCGCGAAATCCTCGAGGATCTGCGCAAGAAAGGCGCCCGCATCCTGGTCCCCTCGCGTGAGGCATTGGAGGCGCTAGAAGCCGCCCGCCGCTTGCTCGCCGATGCCGATTCGGGCGACCTCACCTGGCGCGGCGACCGCGTCGCCACCGCCGACGTCGAGAGCTGGATCCGCAACAACCTGCCCGATAGCCTGCGACGCCTCACTGAAGAGATCAACGGCCGCGGCTCCTCGCCCAGCCAGCCCCTGCTGCTGCGGCTTACCGCTATCCTATCCGAACATAAACTCGCCGCCGTCGAAAGCCTGGCCGCGGCACTCGAATGCTCACCCGAGGAGGTGGAGCGCTGTGCAAGTGACCATCCGGAGCAATTGGGCCTTTGTGCGGGCCCTCAGCGTGTTGTCTTCGAAAAGGCCTTCCGGATCCGCGCCGGTCGCGGAGCCGCTCGTCATGGCTGAAGCGCCCGTCGAGCTCACCATCTCGCGCCTGCGCGATGCGTTGTGGGCGGCTTCGGTGTCGGAATCGGAACCGGTGAGCGGCGGCCCCTCGGCCCGCGCCGGCACGTTGTTTCATCGCACCATGGCGGGCTTGCTCAGCGGAATCCATAGCTGGCGCCACGTGTACACCGCCAATGACCTGGGCGATGCCGCCACCCTGCAGCGCCACGCCTGGGATCGCCTGCTGGGCCCCATGCTGACCGAACAGCAGGCCGACTTCGCCGAGCATGGCCGCGAAGCCCTCTGGCTGTGGGACGCCGTAAAAGCCGCCTGCGCCTGGCTCGGCACCCTCCTGCGCGCCGCCCAGGACAAGGGCTGGATCGAATACGATCCGCAAAGCGAAGATTGGCGCGGCGCCGAAAAGCTGCTCGCCAGCGAAGAGCGACTGGAACGCGAGATTCGAAAACCGGGATGGCGAGCGGCACTCCGGCTGACCGGCGTACCCGATGCCGTGCTGCGCGATCCGCAATCCGGCCGCTGGTGCGTGCTGGAGTTCAAGCTCGGTGACGCGGCCGCCGCCGTCGACCTCTGCCAAGTGGCCCTCTATAACCTGATGCTCCCTGAGAAATCCGAAGGCTCGGTAGCGCTGGTGCGATTCCTGCCACAACGGCACGAGACGCTGTTTGAATCCGCGCAGTTGGCCGAAGCGCAAGACAGGCTCCTGGACCTGGCCGCGCGCCTGGCCGGCCTGGTCGCCGAACCGCTCACCAGGAACACCGCCCAGTACGATGAGTTGGGCAAAGCCATCCTGCGCACCCTGGACAACTTCGGAATCAAGGCGACGCTGGCCGAGGCCCCGGTGATTGGCCCGGCGTTCCTCCGCTATGCGCTGCTGCCGGGCCGAGCCGTCCGGGCCAAGAAGATCCTGTCGCTGTCCGATGATATCGGCGTCCAACTGCGCATGCCCCCACCCTTGATCCAGATTGAGGATGGCGTGCTCGCCGTGGACATCGCCCGCACCGATCGCCAGATCGTGCCGTTTCACCGCGTGCGGCAGGCGCTACCTCTGGCAAGCCCCCAGGAAGGCTCGTCAGTGGTGCCGCTGGGCGTCGACCTGCGCAACCAACTCCGCTCGGTGAATCTGGCCGATGCCGAGAGCCCGCATATCCTCGTGGCCGGCACCGCCGGCAGCGGCAAGAGCGAATGGCTGCGCATGGCCGTGGCGTCGCTATTGCTGGGAAACACGCCGGCAACGCTCCGCCTGGTGCTGGTTGATCCGAAACGCAGCGCCTTCCTCGACCTGGCCGATTCGCCGTTCCTGCTGCATCGCGAAGCCCTCGTCTTCCCGCCCGATGGGTCGATTCTGGATCAGCTGGATGTGCTGATTGAAGAGATGGAACGCCGCTACATGCTGTTCCATAAGGAGGCCGTCGATGACCTGGCCGCCTATCGCGCCCGCTCCGGCGACCGCATGCCGCGCGTGGTCTGCGTGATGGATGAGTTCGCCGACATGATGCATAGCGCCGCGGAACGCAAACTGCTGGAGGCGCGAATCGAACGCCTGGGCGCGAAGGCAAGGGCCGCGGGCATTCATCTCATCCTGGCGACGCAACACCCCGACGCCAAGACCATCACGGCGCGCTTGCTGGCGAATCTTTCGGTCCGTGTCGTGTTGAAGACGACGACGTTTCAGCAGTCCATGGTGGCTCTGAAGCAGCCAGGCGCGGAGAAACTGCTGGGTAAGGGGGATCTGTTCTATTCCACAGGCGATCGCATGATTCGCCTACAGGCCCCGTTTCTAAGTGAGACGGAACGGAAAGAGATCTTCAAGATGCGCCCGCAGGCAATGAAGCAGACCGAAGCGGGCAGACGTAAATCGTAGCGTCACTTACCGCGCGCCAGCCGCTCGGCTTCTATCAGCACACGTCCCGGCGTCCACTCCCGCATTCCTTGCGAAGCGACGCCTTCGCGATTCACAAGCCACAACCCCGGAGCGGAAACGCCGTACGGAAAGACCTTCGCCGCCAACTGCCGATCAACGATGACCGGAAACGTATAGCCGCTGTCTTTCAGGAAGTCAACCGCGACTAACGGCACACGCTCATCACTGAACGTGAGCAGTTGGATGTCCGCGCGCCCGCTGTTCGCTTCGAAGAACCGCTGGAGTTGCGGCAACGTATCCTGGCAGGGGAGACACTCAATCCGCCATCGGTAAACCACCGTGACTTTGCCCGCCAATTCCCGATTCGTCCAAACCTTGCCGGCAGTGTCTTTCACCGTGAATGCAGGAACCGCACGGTTGAAAGTAAGCGGCTGCTCAGCCGGCGCTTTGGGAGTGAGGAAGGGATTGCCGCCCTTAGGCGACTGGCCATGGATCAACGGCAGGAGAAGAAGAACCAGCAACAACGGCACAGAGCCTCCTACTTCTATCGGCCAATTGGCATGCTATTCGATTTTACCCCTCCCGAAGCGGCTCGCCGAGCGGTCGATTGAGGATCCCCAGGAAAGTGTCCACGTTCGCCCGCTTCCGGCGCTCCTCGAAAAACTCCTCCGTCCTAAAACAGCGACCTTCTCCGCGACTGCCATCACCACAAATTGGTTAATGCTAGTCCCGTCTTCACGGCTCATTTACTCGACTGCGGCGTTCAAGGAAGCAGGCAAGCGCAACGGATAGGTGCTCGTTTGGGTCATCGTCGAACCCTCCTCAAGACATCCCGGGGCAATCCATCCGCACCGCCGTTGACCGCAGCCTCAAGAACCATCTCATCACCAGCGTCCCGGAGTTGCGGCCTCCACAAGGAAGCAAATAGACCGGCTCGTATTCTAACGCCAAAGCCACGCTTACTAGTGCCTTGATTCGCCCTGTGTTCAAGAGCCGCAAGAGTTCGGCAGAAGCACCCTTGGGGCTACGCAACGCGGCTCCCCACCGGCATCATTCTCCCAGCACAAATTGAAAGGGCCCGCCAGGCATACACCCGCGGGCCCCCTACAATCACTAATCCTAACCCTTTACTGCAGCGGCAGATCCCCCTGCCCATCTTCCGCGGCAACAACCTCCGCCTCCGGCACAACGCTAGCCGCGGCGATCCGGTCACCTTCTTCCATCCGCACCAGCCGCACGCCCTGTGTCGACCGGCCGGCCTGGCGAATCTCGTTCGACTCGATCCGGATGATCTTCCCATCCTTGGTAATAATCATCAGATCGCTCGCTTCATTCACGCAAAGGATCGACACCACCTTGCCCGTCTTGTTCGAGCAAGCCATGTTCTTCACACCCTTGCCACCACGCGACTGGTCACGGTAATCCTTCACCGGCGTCCGCTTGCCGTAGCCCATCTCGCTGATGGCCAGCATCAGCGCATCCTCGGCCACCACCTCGGCGCCGACGATATAGTCGCCCGCACCCAGGTCCATGCCGCGCACGCCGCGCGCCGGACGGCCCATCGCCCGCACTTCGTCTTCGAAGAAGCGGATCGACATACCGTCATGCGTACCCAGGAATATATGGTTCTTCCCGTTGGTAATCCGCGCCGCGATCAGTTCATCGCCTTCATCCAGCGAAATGGCCACAATACCGCGCGCGATCGGATTGTCGAACTCGGTCAGTTCGCACTTCTTGATCACACCCAGGCGCGTCACCATCACCACGTACTGGTCGGCAACAAACTCCTTCGTGGTCAGGAACGCCTGCGGCGCCTCATCGGGCTGCAGGTTGATGAGATTCGAAATATGCTTGCCCTTACTGGCCGTGCCGGCATCGGGAATTTCGTAAATCTTCAGCCAATACACGCGGCCCTTCGTCGTGAAGATCAGCAGGTAGCTGTGCGTGGAAGCCACAATCAGATGCTCCACCACGTCCTCGGCACGCGTGCCCATTCCGATGCGGCCCTTGCCGCCGCGCGCCTGCCGGCGATATGTGTCTACCGCGGTGCGCTTCAGATAGCCGCCGCGCGACACCGTCACCGCCACGTCTTCCACCTGCACCAGGTCTTCCAACCGGATCTCGCCCACGTCCTCCACAATCGTGGTGCGGCGCTCATCGCCGAAGTCCTTCTGGACTTCCTTCAACTCCTTGATGATCAGATCCTTCAAGACGCGATCGGAACCCAGGATCTCCATATACTCGGCAATGCGGCGCTGGATGTCGGCCAACTCATCCAGAATCTTGTGCCGGTCCATGCCGGTCAGGCGCTGCAACTGCAGTTCAATGATCGCCTGCGCCTGGCGTTCGGAGAACTGGAACGTCGTCACCAGGCCTTCCCGGGCGGCCTTCGGATTCTGCGCGGCGCGAATCAGCGCGATGATCTCATCCAGCAGATCCAACGCTCGTTGGAAACCAAGCAACAGATGCTCGCGGTCCCGAGCCTTGCGCAGCAAGTAGTCCGTACGCCGGCGAACCACTTCCACGCGATGCTCATTGAAGCGCTTGATCATGTCGATCATGCCCATCTCGCGGGGCTGACCGTTCACAATCGCCAACATGATCACACCCATGTTGGTCTGCATCTGCGTGAACTTATACAGGTTATTGAGGACGATTTCCGCCTGTTCGCCGCGCTTCAGTTCAATGACAACGCGCGTGCCCTGGCGATCGCTCTCGTCGCGAACGTCGCTGATGCCTTCCAGCCGCTTCTCATTCACCTGCGACGCGATATCGGCCACCAGCCGAGCCTTGTTCACCTGGAACGGCAGTTCGGTAATGATGATAGCTTCCCGATCCTTGCCGACCTTCTCCGTCGCCACGCGGGCGCGCATTTTGATGCTGCCGCGGCCCTTGCTGTAGTAATCGTAGATGCCGGAGCGGCCCAGGATGAAGCCGCCGGTGGGAAAGTCCGGACCCGGCGCCACTTCCATGATCTTGGCCAGCGGCGTCTGCGGATCATTCAACAGCAGGATCGCCGCCGTGATGATCTCGTTCAAATTGTGCGGCGGAATCTTCGTCGCCATGCCCACCGCGATGCCTTCGCTGCCGTTCACCAGCAGGTTCGGCACACGGGTGGGGAGCACCTCGGGCTCCACTTCGTTGTCGTCGTAGTTGGGCCGGAAATCGACCGTCTCTTTGTCGATATCCTCCAGCAGCATCGCCGCCAGGCGCGACAGGCGCGCTTCGGTATACCGCATGGCCGCTGGCGGATCGCCGTCCACTGACCCGAAGTTGCCCTGGCCGTCCACCAGGATATGGCGCATCGAAAACGGCTGCGCCATGCGCACCAATGAGTCGTAAATGGGCGAGTCGCCGTGCGGGTGATATTTACCCATCACTTCACCGACGATCTTGGCGCACTTGCGCGTGGGCCGGTTAAAGTTCAGGCCCATTTCGTGCATGCCGAACAGAATGCGGCGATGCACCGGCTTCAAACCGTCGCGCACGTCGGGCAGAGCACGGCCCACAATCACGCTCATCGCATAAGCGAGATAGCTGTCGCGCATCTCGTCTTCGATGTTGCGTGGAATGGTGTTCTTCGGGTCGCCCGGCCCGCCTAGCGACATTTGGCCTCCGGTGGGGGGCGGCGTCGGCGGAACAGGCGGATTCTGATTCTCTTGGTCGGCCAAATCGACTCCTTCGCTACGAGATGGAGGGGTGGTTTGCTCTTATTTTACCGTATTTTGGGGTGCTACTGCCGCTTAGAGCGCCAACCGTAGGTATAGCGCTACCACCGGCATCGAAAAGAGGGTACTGTCCAGGCGGTCCAGCCAGCCACCGTGCCCGGGCAGCGTATTGCCGCTGTCCTTCACACCCGCTCCGCGTTTCATCGCCGATTCCACCAGATCGCCAATCTGCCCGGCAACACCCGTCACAAACGAAAGCGCCACCGCCTGCCAGACCGGCAACGCCACCCCCGCCAGTTGTAGCAAAGCCGCCCCGTAAACCGTGGTCGTCACGGCCGAGGCAATCGCCCCTTCCCACGTCTTGCCAGGGCTCACGCGCGGCGCCAACTTGTTCTTCCCAAAGTTCTTACCAATGAAAAACGCCGCCGAATCCCCCACCCAGTTGATGCTCACCGGCAGCATCAGCCACCACGGACTCGCCTCGCGCAGCACCAACGCGCAGCGCCAGCCGCCGTAGATATAAAGGATGCCCAACAACGCGGCGGCCGCCATGGGCAGCGCATCGGCCAGCTTGGGAGACCGCAAGGCAACCGTGGACAACACCAGGAACAGTCCGACAATCGCCAGCCATTCCAACCGCGGGAGAAACAGGAACACCAGCCCCAGCGCCTGCCCCAGCATCGCCGGCAGCGGAATCCCCTGCGCCTGCGCGATGCTGGCAAACTCCTGGAAACAGATAAACGCCATCGCCGCCACCACCACCTGGAACAGCACCACCGGACCGAAAAAGACCACGTAGATCACCAGCGGCATCAGCACCGCCGCCGTGGCCAGCCGCCTCATCGGGCCGAAACTCCCAGCGCCTCCACCAGCCAGTCTTCCACCTTGCCAGCCCGCGTCAGCCCACCAAACCGCCGGTCGCGCTTCTGATACTCCACCAGCGCCCGCAGCAGGTCGATGCGGCGGAAATCCGGCCATAACGTGTCGGTGACGTACAACTCGGCATACGCAATCTGCCACAGCAGGAAGTTTGAAATGCGCATCTCACCGGAGGTACGGATGAGCAGGTCGGGGTCGGGCTGGCCGCCGGTATAAAGGTTGGCACCCAGCATCTCTTCGTCCACGCGCAGCGTATCCAGGGTGCCGCGGCGCCGGGCCTCGGCCAACAGCGCGTTCACCGCGTCCACCATCTCCGCGCGGCCGCCGTAGTTGATCGCCAGGTTTACCTGCAAGCCTGTATTCGCCGCAGTACGCTGC
>JAEUQF010000332.1 GCA_016789745.1 Bryobacterales bacterium | reverse complement strand
CAATATTTTCAACCATGTAGCAAGGAGGTGCACAATGTCTCAGGATCGGCCCCACCCGAGATCAGCACCGTGCTGCCGGTGTAGTAGCCCTTGCCACCCAGCATCTGATCCAGTTGCGCGACGCCGCTCGATACAAAACGGATTGGCGCAGGCTGGTCGAGTTTCAGCGAGGTCACCGGCACCACCACGATGCCGCGCTCGTCAATCACGAACGGATACTCATCGGTTCCGTGCGCCGAACCCCTGTACTTCACCACCCGCAGCCGCCGTGTCGCCAGTTGCTCCTGAATCCGGTGATCCAGCAGAATCACGCAGTCCGACACGTACTCTTCGATCCCTTGCCGCGTCAGGTCGCCTTCGCCGCGTTCGGCCGTCACAATCGCGGTGAGCCGGTGATCTTTGATCCACTGGAACATCCGGCGCACTTCCGCTCGCACGATGCCGATGTTCGTGAAACCGGAGAAGAGATTCTCAATCGTATCCAGGACAATACGCTTCGGATGGACCTGCTCCACCGCATGCTGCAGGCGCGCAAATAGCCCATCCAGCGTGAACTCCCCGGTCTCTTCTGTATCAGCGTCCAGTTCAATGTGCTCGATGAAAAGCAGCTTCTGCGCAACCAGGTGGCGGAGGTCGTAGCCGAGCGAGGCCACATTTCGCGCCAGTTCTTCCGGAGATTCCTCAAAGGCAATGAAGATGCCCGGCTCCCCCTGGTCTACTGCGCCCCGCACCAGGAACTCCATCGCCAACAGCGTTTTTCCACAACCGGCGCCGCCGCACAACAACGTCGGCCGGCCGCGAGGCAAACCGCCACCCGTGATCTCATCCAGGCCGCGGATCCCGCTCGGGCACTTGGTTGGGCCGCGCGGGTGCCTGGTGGCTGGATGTTTCGCAGCTGTTTGTTCGTCGCGCACGCTACTATTCCTGCTGGGATAGTGGCGTAGCTGGTCGAAATCTCTCAGCCTTTCCTAAAGACAAACACGTCCAGAAGTCTTTGATGAAACTGGACTTATTCCTCTCGTTTGGCCGCCAGGGCTCCGGCCGCCAGTCGCTCTTCTACGATCCGAATCAGGTCCTCCGGTTCTACCGGCTTGGCAATGTACCCGTCGAACGGCGCACCGTTGCGCCGCAGATCCTCCAGCCGCGACACGAAGGCCGAGAACGCCAGGATGGGAATGTGTTCGCCTCCGGGCAGCCTGCGCAGCACCTGCACCAGTTGCGCTCCGTCGATATCGGGCAGCATCAGATCGAGTAGGATCAGGTCACAGGATTGCGCCGACAGGCACTCCATCGCCATCCGGCCGGTGGTAGCCAGAACCACGGAGTGGCCCCGGCTTCCAAGGGTGGTGCTGACGATCTCAGCGGCGATCCAATTGTCTTCGACCACCAGAATGATAGAACCCATTTTGGGCCTCCTGAGATCCGGGAACGGACGGTACTACGTTGCGGGCAGCGAAAGGGGTGAACGCGGAACCGAAGAGGTTCCGCAAAGATTGCAGGTTGAAGCCGGAGGGCAGCGGTTCCAACTCCAGCAGCGTTCCGGTGAGCGTGTCGATTTGGCGGGCAAACCGTGAGCGTGTCGCCGCCAGCCCCATCTGCTGCGTGGCCACCTCCAACGACGATGGGTCGTCCGGAAGGCTCGCGTTCACCGGGTGCCGCGTAATCTCGGCCATCGCACCGGCCTGCGAGCGGCCCGCCCGGAAGCGGTTCACCAGCAATTGCAGATGCTGGTGCGGGACGCCGCGATGTTCCAGTTCAAACAGCCGGCGCCGTGCCAGGTTCAATGCCGGCAGCGCAGGCGTGGTCACCAGAATGGCGTGGTCTGCCTGCCGCAGAATGGTCTCGGAAACGTCGTCAATATGGCTTGGCAGATCCACGATGATCGTGTCGTAGTGTTCCCTCGCCAGGTTCAGCAGCCGCGACAGATCCCACCGCGACGGATGCGCGCTCTCCGGCGCCCCCGACGCAGGCAGCAGGTCAAAGCCATGACACCGCGTAACCAGGTTCTTCCACTGCAACTCCGTATCCAGGCGCGTTTGCAGTGCCTCGCCGACAAAGTGTGCCGGCTCCAATTGCAGCATGTACATCAGCACGCCCGCCTGCATGTCCGCTTCGAGCAGCAGCACCTTCTGGCCGTACGTTGAGGCTGCCGCCGCCGCCATGTGCAGGGCGATCGTCGTGGCCCCCGACCCGGGCTTGGTCGGCAGCACCGCTACCAACTGTGATTCGTTGGTCGTCGGCCGCGACCGCCGCATCCCCTCCCGGATTGCCGCGTCCAGGTCATCGGCATTATAAGGCGGTTGCAACAGCGGTCCGATCGTCTTATACGAGTGCAACTCCGGTGACGGCACCGCGTCGCGCCCGCAGAATGGCAGCACCACGGTTCCTGCCCGCTGCGGCAGCAACTCTTCCAGACACAGTGTCGCAATCGAGTCCGGCGAGCTAAGGTTGGTAACGTCCAGGAAAACAACGTCCGGGACATAGGAATTGAGCGCCGCGACAACTTCATAGCGCCGGGCGGTTTCGCCGAGCACCTTGTAGATCCATACGTCGGCGAAATCCGCCGATACCTGTCGCAGGTAGCGGACCAGTTCCTCATCGCCGCCGATGATAATTGAACTCAGCATCTGCATTCCCATCTCGGCGGGAAAAGCGCGAGTGTGAGGGAGATTAACTTGACGATAATGTTTCTTCGGGGCGGTGCCCGTGATTCGCCCGGTCACAGCTCCACTTAATTCTATAAAGCTATTAGTTTCAATAACCTAAGTCCGGGAGCAGGCTCCCGTGTTTGTCCCGCCATGCTCTACTGAATTCTGGCGGGAACCTCTCGCCGTCCGGCCAACCGGGTCGGGAAGACCCGGGAAAAAACAGAAAAAGTGCACGTCCGAACCCAAGCGGACGCGCTTACCCGAAGCGCACTTCGAGTTCCGCCACCACTTCGCTGCGTTCATCGAAAAGGCTGATCGCGGTGCTTTCGGCCGCCTCCACCTTCGCTGCGCTCAGGGAAGAGGCGGGGTTCAGGGCCTTCGCAAAGCGGATGGTGGTTGTACGCGGCGTGGCGCCCGGGCGCTGCGCGGCCAGCAGCGCATAGCCCACCAATAGGCTGCCCAGCGGATGCAGCCGCCGGCCCAGCGGTTCCGCCCCACCAGCGATGGGGTTCATCAGCAGGCGGATGAGGTCCGCCGGTGCGTTCAACCGGAACAGGTCGGGCATCGCGGGCTCGGGCGGGTCATGGAAGACCGGCCCGGTACGCAGGATCTCATCGAGCGCGGGGCAGGGAAGTACGTCCAACTCCACCGTGAGCGGCGCGTCGCGATCCGTCAGTGTCAGGGTAACAGCCGCTGGCCGCCGCGGATCGATCGCCGTGGTTTCGGCCAGCACAACGCCGCTCTGCAGGATGCGCATCTGGCGGATGTGTCGCGGAGCGAAGGCGGCCGGCGCGGTGATGGTCAGCGCGGCCGGAGGACGGATACCCTTGCCCAGCAGGCGCACGGGGAACTGCAGGCGGCCGTTGTTCGGGTCGCCCCCGGTAAGCAGCGGCTCTACATGCGCGCGCAGTTCCGGCGTGTAGTAATCCAGGTATTCGAGTGCCACTTCGCTGGCCGTGCCGAAGCAGACCGTGGGGTAATGCTGCTTCACCCAGGCAAGGTGTTGCTCCAGTACCTCAAAGGCCCCACCGCTGAGACTGCGGAAGGGGTCCGGCGTGCCGCGCAGAAACATGGCGTGCGTGGTGAACAGCAGCGCGTGCACACCCGGGCCTTGTAAAGACTCCCAGTGTTTCGCGAACCACGTGTTCATCTCGTTAACGTCGGTGAACATGCTGTCCCAGGTGATGCCGATCTGCAGCAGACGGGCGTCGCGCAGGCTCTCGACGGGCTTCTGGCGATCCTCGGCCTGGCAGAAGAACATCTGGCCCCCCGGCACGGGGTCCATCGCGTGGCGATAGGAATCCGAGTTCAGCATGAGCCCGTTGGCTTCGTAAGCCTGCGTGCTGATGGCCTGATCCTCGGGGAGTTTGCCGAAATCATGACTGCCCGTGCGCCCGCTCAATACGGCGCGCCGGTTGACCTGCAACGCCGAAAGGAACTGCGTCGATTTGTGCAGCGACCCGCTCTTGGTGCTGCCCTCGGTGAAGTCGCCCAGGGCTTTCAGGTAGCGGATGCCGCGCGCCGACCCGTCCCAATCGTGGAAGTGATGGCCAGGGTTGCTCACCGGATCGTAGTACTGGTTCGGCAGGATGCCGTCCGTGGCCTGATCGTAGACCAGGCGTGGCTGGGGCTCTACCGGCGAATCGGGCTCGTAGTCGAAGTGCACATGCGGCGCGTATTCGTGTCTGGCCGAATGCCGCCGGATGCTGTCGTCGAGCTCCGCCGCGATCTGCGGCCAGACGCCGGTGCTCGATTGCCGTGCGGCCCAGTCTGCGGCGAATCGTTGTGTCGCGCAGAAGAAGTGGGTCCAGCGGGCGCCGTACTTCTCGGCGATTTCGTTCATGCGCGCCGGCTTCTGGATCATCTGGACTCGGTAGTCTTCCGGGTCCATGAAGTTGTTCTGGTTGCCGCATTCGCCTAGGGTTTTGTAGTCGCCCGTGAGCGGCCCGCCGTCGAAGGTCTCGCAGTCTTCGCTCAGCAGGTAGTAGGCGCGGCCCGGGTTGGGATCGGGCACGGCGATCGGCAGCGTGACCGCAGCGTTGCCGGCGCGGAGTTCCACTTGCCACGGTTGCCGCAGGTTGACTTCATCGGGCCGGTCGGCCCGAATCACGAACAGCGCCCGGCCGGGCGCGTCGGGGGTGCCCGGCGCGATGGCCGTGACATAGTCGGCACTGAGTCCGTGGCCGAACGGCAGAATCAGGTCCACCGCCACCGAATAAGGCGCGTTGATCTCCAGTTCGATGATGCCGGTCTCGCCTAACGGGATGGAGGCCGGGGCGCTGATCACCGCGAGTTGTCCGCTGGTGGCCACGCGCCGGTTTCCTTGCAGCTTGGCCCGTAGTTGCTGGTAATGCGCGGTGGTGGCGAAGCCCGCCGGGCGCCCTTCCCGCATGGCCAGCAGCCGCAACGTGCCGGTGAACAGCTTCCGCTGCGTCTCGGTGACGCCGGTGATGGCAAACTCGGCCGTATGAGCGTTGAGCGTCGTCAGGCGAGCCTCGCCGAAGACGATGTCATGCTCGCCCGGGGCTTCCAGCCAGTCATAGCTGGCGTCGCGGCCCGCCCAGTACAGACCGTCGACTTGGGTTGGCATGAGGATAGCCAGTGCAGCGGAGGTGGCGATGCCGGTGGGGATGGCGTGGCGCATCGCCTGCGCCCAGTCCACGGGAAGGAGGCGATCGAACAGTTGCAGCAGGCCGGGGTCGAGTTGGGCGATGGCCGTATCGCCGCAGGTGGCGGCGTTCGGCGCCTGGCGATGGACCTGGACAATGCGCGGGCGCGTGACGTTCATACCGTGACGCCCTTATCCCGCAGGGCGGCTTTGATGGCGCTCACCGAAAGCAGCGTGATCATCTCATCGGCCGTGAACTTGATGCCGAACTCGACTTCGACCGACAACAGAATGTCGAGATGCGTCACCGAATCCCAGGTCGGCAGGCTCTGCGGACCGCTGTCGTCATTGACTTGGGCGAGGGGCAAACCGAGCGCCTGCGCCACCACTGCTTCCACTGATTGCGTGTTCATCCGTTAAAGATAAGCCTGCCATTCTAGCAGACCGTCTCCTTTAGCCTGCCAGCCTTGCTGGGCGTAGAAGTCGCGGGCGACGTCGTTGCGGCCGGTGGGTTTCCACTCGCCGGTGACCGTGTGAGCACAGGCCGCCTTCAGGTGCTGCAGAAGGCCGGTCAGCAAGGCCTGCTCCACTCCCCGGCCCAGCGCGCGGCAACTGACGACGAAGTGCCGGATACGGTAAGTGCCAGGAGCTTCGGAGACGGCCATTGCAGCCGCGACCAGGCCGTAGTCGCCGAAGCGGTCCCGCACGGTGGCGGTGGCGGCGATGGCTCCGTTATCGAGGTGGGCTTGCAGTTCGGCCTGCGTCTCCCGAATCGCGGTCAGGTTGAACTGATTGGTCTTGTTGATCAGTTGGGCAACGCGGGGCAGTGTCGCGGGAGTGACCGGGGCGATGTCGATCTCCAGTTGCAGGCTGGCGAGGAAGTCCTCTAAAGTGCCAGCCGCTTGTTGCGCCTCTTCGCGTTGCCGGGCTTGTTGATACGAGGCGGCTCGGGCCTGATCTTCCTGCGAGAGCATGAGTTGATCGAAGGCCCCGGAATCGTCCAGTGCCGGGATACGCTGCAGCAGGTCGTCAGGCACGTCGATGACCGTGACCTGCGGCAGTTGGCTCCGAACCCATTCCCTCTGCAGTGGGTCATCATCATAGAAGGCGAGCGCATCAACGCCCAGCGACAGCTTGCGGGCGATGTTCCGCAGGCTGGTGGCTTTGTCGTCCCAGTGGATCTCGCTGGCCGCGAAGTCATCCCAGGCAAGCGGGCAACGCAGTTTGGGCCATGCCTCCCGGACCTCCTCCAGGTTGTTGCGGCTGGCAATCGCCAGCAGAATGCCGCGGTCGCGCAGGCCCAGCAGCGCGCGCTGGAAGTCGCTGAAGACACTGCCGGGGTAGTCCTCGCCAAGTTGCAACCCGCCTGGTCCGGCTTCCCCCAGCACACCGCCCCACAGCGTGTTATCAAGATCCGTCACCAGCACCTTGCAGGGAGAGCAGAAGAGCGCGCGCAGGTGCCGGGCCAGGCGTTTGCCGATCGCGATCTGGGCGGCGACCGAGAAGGGCAGGCGCGCCACGTACGCGAGCTTCGGGTCGTGCCAGGCATTCAGGCCCACCTCAGTGGCTAGCCGCGCCGCGTCGAACAGAAACACCCCGGCGTGTTTCAAACACAGCTGCGCAAGAGCGTGGTTGGCCTCCTGCAGCACCTGCGCCGGCGAAGGTTGGAGCATGGCTCCGGCCAGTCCCGCCGGCTCGCGCAGCGGTGCGATGAAGTTGCACAGCAGGATGGAGGCCTTCGAGTGGCGCCGAATCGCGGCGATGGCGTTGTCCAGCCGCTCGACCGCGCCGCGCCATTCGCGCTCGCGTTCAATCGGCGAGAGCGAGGCGAAGCGCTGCCACAGCCGCGACGCCCAGTCTTGCAAACGGGCCGCGATCACAATAACGTCCGGTTGTTGCGCGTAGAGTTCGCTCCCAGAGTGCAGCGCCTGTTGTTCGATCTGATCGTAGGGGCCTGTCCAGGAGGTAACGTACAGCCCGCGCGCCGCCGCCTCGACGCCGATATAGGACGCCAACGGCGACGCCGTGAACGTGGCGAGCAGGGCGAGTTTCACCGGTCGAAGCGTCACCGGCGGTTCGGCCTGAAGCGCACGCCAGGCCTCCCGATACTGTGCGGGGCTTGTCACGCGCGCCCTTCCAGGACGAACAGGACGGTGCGCGAGACCGGGTCTATCGGATGCTGCCAGCCGGGGCTGGTGAGCACCTCGAAGTGCAACGGCTGCAGGCTCTTCACGAAGTCTTCCGTGATGGAACGCAGATGGCCGGTGATCAGGTTCTGTTCCTCGAACGGGGCATAGAACAGGGCCCAACGGCGGGCGCGCCGCTGGCATTCGCGGATGAGCGGCAGAGGATCGACGATGTGTTCGATGGTATGGCTGCACATCACCAGGTCCCAGCGC
>JAEUQF010000314.1 GCA_016789745.1 Bryobacterales bacterium | reverse complement strand
CCGTCAATATCCTGCGCGGCCAGGCCGCCAGTTGGATCAACTTCTCCTACCGCGGTACGACGGTGAAGGCGGGCGACTTCACGGCGGTGGCCACGGCGCTGGAGAAGAACAAGATCTACATGGATATCGATAACTACAAGTATCGCAATGGAGCCGAGTACTGGCCCGCCAACACAACCATTAACGGCTGCAAGGTCACGGGCAGGTTTGTGTTTGGGATGGGCTCGTCCGATTTGAGCCGGGTGGAATCGAAGGCTCTGCTCATTCACGAAGCAGTGCACGCGGCGCTTGACATGCGCAGTCAAAGCTCCATCACGGTCCTGCGCTCGGAGTGCGTTGCGTACATTGCCCAACAGTTGTGGCACAAGGCCGTGACCACCGAATGGCTCCCGGACGCCGGCCACAAGTTCAAGCACGCGGCCACCTGCGCCGGTTACTTCTGGGATGCCAAGCAGCCGGCGGAGGGAGACATGTTGATGCTAGAAGCCGCCATTATGGGCGACAAGGAATACGGCTGGAAGGTGGCGTGGGAAAAGACCGGCTACGACGGCTAGTCTAGCTAGGGGGAAACGGGGGGTGGGGATGGGCGAACGATCTTGCCGCAATCCTCGATCAGCCGCTGCGCCACCTTGTCGGCCAGATCGGCCGATGCGCCGCGGAACTTCGCGCCCCGGCTTTCCTGGGTAGTCGACCAGATGACATCGCCGTCCTTATCGACCAAACGCAGACTGGCGACGGCCTCGTGACGGCGCTCGGTGGTGCGGAGCGACTCGCGATCCCCGATCGTGATTCCTGATGACGGCAGGCGGTTGCTGCCGGACCCCATCGTGCCTCGCGAGATGCGGGCGTTGATGCCGTCATCGGACTGCCGGGACTCGGTGAACACCTCGTCACTGGCCGTACCCCGGAGGTAGGCATCGGCTCGCTCCTGATTCTCCGTCATGACGAAACGCCCGGTGGCCTGCAGGCTCGCGATCACCAGGTCGCGGATGCGCTCGGAGTTGGCCCCGCTCAGCTTATCGACATAGATCCGCCGCACGCCGCCGGGACATCCTGCCGGCGAATCTCCCGCGAACAACACACCTAGCAGAATGAAATAGATAGCCATACAACCTCAACCTCTGCCGGAACGCCGCGCCTCTTCGTCCTGGAACTCCACCTGGCGCCCGGTGCGGGCCTCCAGACTCGCCAGCAGCACCCGGATATGCTCCTTGGCCACAGCCAGCACCAGCGCCTGCTGGCGTCCCTCGTCGTCGGTGAAGCCTACCGTCAGGAAGTGCGTGCGCTTCTTGCTTAAGAGAAACATCGGCGACAGCAGAACCGCCAGGGCATAGCGGCGGCTTGCGGTCTGGCCGTATTCGAGCAGGTTCACCCGCGAGTAGGAGACCTTCAGCGTGGCGGCCTTTGTTACCATCACCAGGAAGTCGGGATCCGCGGTTTTGACCATCGCCGGTGCGCCCTGCGGGATGGCATTGACCGTACCGCCGGCGTAGCTGACGCGGGCGACCGGATCGGCGGCGAAAGCACCCACGGCAGCCGCCAGAAGGGCCGGCAGAAGCCAGCCGACAGACCTACCTCGGCAACGGGACACCATAACTGCTGGCAATATAGTGGAAGAAGCGAGGAGAAACTCTCATGCCGGGAACGGCCGGCATCTAAGAGGCGTCTCTCCTACGTAATCCAACACGCATGACGACCAGACTGCCATCACTAATCGTTTGGGTTGTGTTGGCGCTCGCCCACCCGGTGGCGGCGCCCGCCCTGGATTTCGACCTCCGCCTGGACCGGCTGTCGGAGGCTTTTCAACTGCTCCCGGAAACGGACCGCGGCACCGTAGACGAAGTCCTCGCCATGCTGAAGAAGGGCGATCACCAGGAGGCGCTGCGGCGGCTAAACATGCTGAATCAGACCAACCCGGAGAACTCTTCGCTGCGGGTGCTAACGGCGTACGGCCTGCTGCAGGTTGGCAATCTGCTGGGCGCCTTCGATGAAGCCCGTAAGGCCGAGCGGGCATCCAATGGGAACGCGTACAAGTGCTGGTTCCTCTCGAAAGTGGCACTAATCAACGGGGACACAATGGCCTGCCGGCGCGAACTGGGACACGTGAAAGACTCTAAAGACAAGGGCTTACGGCAGGAAGTGAAACAGGTAGAGGAACAGCTGAAAAAGCGCAGAGGATAGCACCGGAGGGGGTTATGGTATTCGACATTGATTCGAAGTTGCAGGGCGAGGAGGCGCCGGTACCCGGCGAGCAGGGCGAGGGCATCATCATCAGCCCCGATACCCGCCGCGCCAACCGCGTTCCCCCCGGGCAATCGCGGACCCGGAAGTGGCCGGTGCTGGACGCCAGCGGCGCTCCACGGCTCGACATCGAGAAGTGGCGGTTTCAGATCGTGGGCCTGGTGAACAAGGAGATCTCTTTATCCTGGAAGGAGTTCCAGGATTTACCGAAGGTGAAGGTTTTCGCCGATTTCCACTGCGTGACGCGCTGGTCGCGGCTGGGGAATGTCTGGGAGGGGCCATCGACGCGAAGCTTGGTGGAACTCGCTGGCGGGCTGAAGCCGGAGGTTAGCCACGTGGTCGCTTATGGCTTTGATTACGGCTGGACCACCAATATGCCGCTGGACGAGTTCCTGAGCGAAGACGCGCTGGTGGCGCTGACCCACGATGGCGAGCCGCTGACGGCGGAGCACGGAGCCCCGGCCCGCCTGATCATTCCACAACTGTATGCATGGAAGAGTGCCAAGTGGCTGGCGGGATTGGAGTTCGTCGATCAGGACCGGCCCGGTTTCTGGGAACGAAACGGTTACCACATGCATGGGGATCCCTGGACGGAAGAGCGCTTTGGATACTGAACTGGTGTCGACTATCACACGCAGGGTGGCGATTGGCGGCGGCGTCGCCATGACCGGGTTGGCGGGCCTGACGGCGGCCGCCTATGCCTTCTCACCGCACTTCTTCAAGCAGTACTTCCGAGAGCTTTCGGCGGGTTCTGCACCCGCGGGCCGCATCCCGGATATTGGCAAGTGGCCGGATAAGGGGCTGCACGCGGCATGGCTGGGGCACAGCACGGTGCTGCTGAAGGTGGATGGCTATACCATCCTCACCGACCCGGTGTTCAGCGATGTGGCCGGTATCAGCCTGGGCTTGCTGACGGTGGGCGTTCGGCGGCGGGTGCAGCCGCCGGTGGGGCTGGACAAACTGCCTCCGATCGACCTGGTACTGGTCTCCCACGCCCACATGGACCACCTCGACAAGCCCTCCTTACGCGCGCTGGAAGGGCCGCGTACTCATATAGTTACGGCGTCACATACGAAGGACTTGTTCCGCTCGGACCGCTACGCCCAGGCCACCGAGTTAGGCTGGGGCGAGACGGTGCAAGCCGGGCCGGCCCGCGTGCGGGCTTTCGAAGTGAATCACTGGGGCGCACGGATGCGGACCGACACCTACCGCGGCTACAACGGCTACACCGTCGAGGTCGGCAAGCGTCGGGTACTGTTCGGGGGTGACACGGCGCTGACCGGGACCTTCCGGAGTGCGCGGTTCACCTCCGACATCGACTTGGCTATCATGCCGATTGGCGCCTACAATCCCTGGATCCGCTTCCACTGCACGCCGGAGCAGGCCTGGCGGATGGGCGAAGACGCCCGGGCGCACTACCTGCTGCCGGTGCATCACCAGACGTTTAACCTGAGCCGTGAACCGCTGCTGGAGCCGGTTGAGCGATTTGTCGGCGCTGCCGGCAGCCGGCCGGAACGGGTGGCGCTCTATGAGATTGGGCAGGAGTTCCACCTCAGCTAGTCCGCCGGATTCCCGGACGGCTTGGGTTCGGACGTGCACTTTTTATGTTCGGCCCGGGCAGTGTCCGGCGCGATGAACGACGGACAGCCGCCCGGCTCCCACAATTCAGTAGAGCACGGGGGACGAAGCATCGCGACCGGCATTTGCCCGTAAGCTGTTCCAATTAGAAAACTTAGAAAGATCTACTTGGGGCGTGACCGGGGAATGGCGGGGCCTCGGGCCCATGCGGGCACGGCCGGCCCCGTGCGAACCTGAGAAGATGCGCACGGTGGCGTTGCTGTTTGCCAGCAACATCTTTATGACCTTTGCCTGGTACGGGCATCTGAAGTTTACCGACAGGCCACTCTGGGTGGCGATCCTCGCCAGCTGGCTTATCGCTTTCTTTGAATACTGCCTGCAAGTACCTGCAAATCGGTATGGTTACGGCCAGTTCTCTGGCTACCAACTGAAGATTCTGCAGGAGGTCATCACGCTTTGCGTGTTCATGGCGTTCGCGGCGTTCTGGCTGGGGGAGCGGATGCGTCCGAACCATTTCGTAGCGTTCTTATTCCTGATTGCCGCCGCCGCGGCTGCGTTCTGGGATAAGCTGGGGCGATAATGTCCGCCGCATCGGCCGCCGTACTTCCGGCTTCCACCGCACTGCTCGACATCGTGGAGCGCGCGCTACATACCGGACGCGGCGAGTGGATGTTTCTGCGGGAGTTACGGGTGGGAACCGGACGGGGTTCCGGCCAACTGCAACGGGTGGACGCCTTCGCGCTTAATACGCTGCCCTACACCGGCATGAAGAGGGTCTGCTACGAGGTAAAATGCTCGCGGGCGGACTTTCTAACTGAGCTAAAGCAACCGTTGAAGAGACGCATCGGAATGCGTTATTCCAACGAGTTTTATTTCCTGACACCACCGAGGTTGTTGAAGGCTGCCGAGGTGCCGTCGGAGTGCGGGCTTTTGGAGGCGGGAACGGCCGATCCGGAGCCTGCCCGGGAACTGCTGAAGGGCCATGCCGGCTTCTTCTATTACGACCCGGACCGGCGGGAGTTCTGCGTGCTGCGGATTCCGGCCCCGTGGCGGGATACGCCGGGCCCGACGTGGCAATTGCTGGCGGCGATGCTGCGGCATCAGCGGAGGGAGTTGGAGGAGCGCCCCCCGACGGCGCCGGCGCAGCAGAAGTTGGAGCTGGGTTAAGCCGGTGGGAACCAAAGGCGGAGGGTGTTCCAAAGTTTCAGAAAGGCAGGGTCGCTGCAATCCTGGAAACTGACTTTGGCGGCGACCTCGGCGTGGATTGCACTGGCCCAAGGGATCAAGCGTGCTGGAGGGCCCTCTCCAGTGCGAGCTTGGGATTCGCGGGCTTCACGGCGTCTACTTCCAGGAGCCCTTCTTGGACGAGCCAGTGACGAAGTTTCGGCTGGCGGTTCCAGCCGATGGCCTGATCAAGTCGCGGGGACTTCGTCCAGATCCAGTTCTCGAGCTCCGGATCAATAACTATGGCGCAGCATTCAGAAAATGCGCCGCTTTGGCGGATGTTCGCTTCGATGCGTGCTTCGAGTTCCTCGCGGCTCCCACCAGCCCCGGAACCGTGACGATCACAGATCACCATTGCCGCCGTTTCGTTACGGCGCGCATCGATCAAATACAGGTGCGATCTCTTAAGGATTGCACCATCGGTCATCTTAGGAATCCGGAAGACGCGGAAGTCTTGCAAGAGAGGTGCCGTGCCAAACGCTTGATAGCGCTTCAGTAAACACTTCAGCACCTCTTCGATGCTTTTGTCTGCCACAACGGCGAGCACCGATGAAGGCATGCTACTGCAGCACTCCGGCTGCGAAAAGCTCACCAAGTGATACGGAGCGCTTCCAATTGCGCAAGATCGGGTGCTGATCCCCCGGGATCACCGTCACGGCTCCGGACTCCGCACGAGAGAAACATAGCAGATCCTCGGGTTCCGCAATTGAGATCAGTACTGGCGAGTGAGTGGTTACAAGCACTTGCCCACCATACACGGAGCGTAGGGACTGATATACAGCTTCGAGCGCGCCAGGATGCAGACCGTTTTCAGGTTCCTCAATGAGGTACAGTTTTCCCTTGGTTGTGCCGTAGGCAAGGTTGGTCAGTGCAAGCAATCTTAGCGTCCCGTCCGACAGTGTCCAAGCTGGAACACTAATCCCCGATTCTTCCTCGGCTCGAACGTAGGCGTGTCGGTCATCTTCCCGAATAGAGGTGCGGATCTCGCGGATATGGGGGAGAAACATCTTAAGGTGAGCTTGCCACGCGCGGAAGCCTTGCGGATCACGTTCACACAAGTCTCGTACATCCCATGGCAACTCACTGCCAGTAAGGGTATTAGACCAACGCCGAACCGGCGAACTGGCACTTCGCAAGATGCTGGATTCAAGTTGGACGGCGAACAGTCCGACCGCCAGCACATGGCGTATCCAGAGCAACGCAGGTCCCAGCACTTCCCGAGGTAGTCGGAACAATGCGCTCTCGTCAGGATTCAGCAACTGCGTGAGGGCTGCACCGTCAGACTCCCCTGCTCCATACCTAGCCGTGCCGTCACTAGTGCGTGTGACCAGGTTCCGCGAGTCGTCTTCCGCAGCGAACATTTCGACGCTCTCCCGAACAATGGTCACCTGGCCGGAGGAAGAAACATTGCACTCCACCGCATAAGACGCCGAGGCCTGATCGGACATGCTGGGTATCGCACCTATGTCAACAGACAGCTGAAACGGTCCTGCTTGCTGGAGCCATTTCAAATCCAGCCCGTTGCTAGTGGTTTCGGTCACTGCCGCCGCGAGCCCGCTCTGGATGAACGTACCCAAAAACCGGATTGCGCCAAACAGCGAGCTCTTTCCCGACCCGTTCGGCCCAACCAGGATCTGGAAATCCCGGACCGGCAGATCAAGATCCGGAAAACACCGGTAGTTACGGGCCTTGATGCGCCGGATCATAAACTACTGCAGCCTCACGGCAAACTCCCGCGCCACCGCATCGGCATCCTTCTCCCCCAACCCGGCGATTCCGACCAGCCACGCGTTCTTCGCGAACACAAACACATCGCGCCCGTTGTCCTGGCCGAAGTAGCCGCCGAAATGTGGAATTAGCTTGGAATCCTTCAAGTCCTTCTTGATGTCGAAAACAAGCAGCGCGGCGTCCTGGTTTCCGGCGGTTTTGATCAGGAACATCTCGTATTCCTTGCCGCCCGCCTTGTACTTGCCGAGGTTGCCGCCGGGGAGATAGTCCTTGCCCAGGATGTGGTCCGGCACCAGCTCCATCGAAACCTGATCCTTCTTCGGGAACCAGCGCGCTTCGTCCTTGGGCGGCGGATTCTTCTTCACCTGGGGTGCAGCCTTCGTCTCTGACGGTGCCGGCGCGCCGCCGTCGCCGCAGCCCGCCAGCACCAGCAGAACAACTACCAGTGGAATCAGTCTCATGCGATGACTTTCTTCAGTTTTCCGATCAGCCCGGGAACGGCCTGCGGAGCGGGGGTCTTCTCCTCGTACTCCAGGGCCAGATAGCCCTTGTATCCAGCCGTCCGCAGCATGCCGACAATGCGCGCCCAATCCGAATCCACCAGCGCGCCGCCGGCCCGGATTTTCTCCTTCACCTGGACGTTCACGGCGTAGGGCACGCACTTCTGGATCTCGGCGTAGGGCTCCTGCTCATGGAAGTTGCCGGTGTCCAGGTTGATGCCCACCCAGGGGGAGTCCACCTTTTTGACAATCTGGATGATGCGCTCGGCGCGCGCGGTGATGCCGCCGTGGTTCTCCAGGCCGAGAATGATGCCCTTTTTGCCGGCGTACTCGGCGGCGCGGCTGAGGATGGTGGCCACCCATTCGGCGGCCTGGTCCTCGGTGGCGCCCTTCGGCACGTTGCCGCCAAAGACGCGGATGTGGCCGGCACCCAGCTTCGAGGCGGCGTCGATCCAGCCCATCAGGCGCTCGAACTCCGACTGCTGGTCGCCGACGTTGCCCTTGCACAGATCCGACCGCACCGAGATGCTGTACAACTCCACGCCCGACCGGTAGGCGAGGCGGCGCAGCGGGAGCAGGAAGCTGTCTTCGGTGGACGGGAACCAGTAGACCGTGAGGTCGAGTCCGTCGACGTTCAGGTCGACGGCGAGTTTGACCAGGTCCTCGTAGCTCATGGTTTTCTTCTGCAATTGCTCGCGGAACGAGTAAGCGCAGATGGCCGAGCGTAAGCGCGACTTACCTCCGGCAGTCTCAATGGCGGCGCGAACGGGAACGGCGTAAGCTGCCGCACCGGCGCCGGCTACGTGGAGCCAGGTTCTACGGTTCATGGGAACTATTATCCACGTTAGACTGGGTAATTTGGATAAGGCATGAACATACAAGTTTCCAACGAACCATTGTCTGCTGTGGATGTGGATGCGTTAGTGGTGGTGGTGCGCGAGCGAGCCGAAGGGGAAAGCGGGGTAAAAGGCGCCGCTGCAGCGGCCGCGGATCAGGCCACCGCCGGGTGGATTTCCGAACTGCTCGCTTCGGGTGAGTTCACTGGCAAGGCGCTCGATATCGCCATTCTGCCCCGCCCCGCTGGACTGAAGGCCAAGAAACTGGTGGCGATTGGCGGCGGTAAGGAAGCGGATCCGCGCCGGATTGCGGGCGCGGCCGTGCGGGCGTTGAAGGCGAAGAAGGTGGCGAGCGTGGCGCTGGCGTTGGACGAGGCCGGGGAAGGACAGGCGGCCGCGGCAGTGGAGGGTGCCATCCTGGGCGGCTGGGAGCCCGACGCCCACAAGACGGCCGGCAAGTGCACCGACCGCATCACCTCGTTCACGCTGCTGTGCGCCGATGGCGACGCGGTGCAGGCAGGCATCCGCCGCGGGCGGATCGTCGCCGAAAGCCAGAACTTCACCCGCGACCTGGTGAATGAGCCGGGTAACCGGCTGACGCCCACCGGGTTGGCCGACCATGCGCGGCAGGTGGCGTCGGAGTTTGGCCTGGAGTGCGACGTCCTCAACGGGGACCGGATGAAGCAGTTGGGCATGGGCGCGCTGCTGGGCGTGGCGATGGGCAGCGCGGAGCCGCCGGCGCTGATTGTTCTGAAGTACAAGCCGGAAGGGCATGCCCTGGAAGGCAACCTCGGCCTGGTGGGCAAAGGCGTCACTTTCGATACGGGCGGCATCTCGATCAAGCCGTCCGAGGGCATGGAGAAGATGAAGTACGATATGGCGGGCGGCGCGGCGGTGCTGGGCGCGATGCGGGCGCTGGCGCAGTTGAAGCCGCGCGTGGCGGTGACGGCGCTCATCCCGGCGGTGGAGAACATGCCGGGGGACCGGGCGCAGCGTCCGGGCGACATTGTTTATACGTTGAACGGGAAAACCGTGGAGGTGCTGAACACCGATGCCGAAGGGCGGCTGATTCTGTGCGATGCGCTGGAGTATGCCAAGCGGCTGGGTTGCACGCACCTGGTGGATGCTGCCACGCTGACCGGCGCCATTGTCGTCGCGCTTGGGTATGTCAATGTTGGCATGTTCACGAATCACGACGGCTTCCGCGATGCGCTGCTCGGGGCGTCAAAAGCGGCGGGCGAGAAGATGTGGCCGATGCCGCTCGATGAAGATTACAAGGATCTGCTGAAGAGCGCTTTCGCCGATTTGGCGAACATCGGCGGGCGTTGGGGCGGGGCGATCTCGGCGGCGTGGTTCCTGAAGGAGTTCGCTGATCCGCTGCCGTGGATTCACCTGGACATCGCCGGCACGGCGTGGATTGAGGACGGCAAGCCATTCCTGTCGAAGGGCCCCAGCGGCGTCGGCGTGCGGAGTTTTGTAGAGTTGGCCATGCGGTGGGGCGGGTAGCCTCAGGCCGCGATGCGGAACTTTGTACGCAACTGCTCGCGATAGGTTTTGTGCGCGTCCCAGGCGGCGGACGCATCCTGGGCGTTGGTTAACGCCAGGATGGTCTTGGCCGCCTCGACCCGCAGTTCGCATGGTGCGTTGCCATCGCGAATCACATCGCGCAGCGTTTGTAGCGCCGCGCGATCCTCCCCCTTGAGCTCCGTCTCGATATCCCGCAGGAACTTCTGCCGCGAGTGCTCCACGGCGGCCCGAAAGTCGGACCGATTTTCCAGCCAGTAGTAGATGGTGGACCGGTCCACCTTGGTCAAACGCGAAGTGTCGCAGATGTTATAGGCCCGTCCCAACAGCAGGGCCACCTGGCCCTCCCGCGCGGTCAGCTTCGGAAAGGGCGTAATGCATTGGATCTTGCGGGGCATGTCGTTTCGTTTCCCGATTCGAAACTAGCAGACCGATTCGGCGCCGCAGCCCCCGGATTTCGACAAACTATTGAAAGATGGGCGTTTATTTTCCTCGAAGATCTGTGATTGACGTTTTCGCCAGGGCCGGAGCGGCAGCCGGAGGGCGCCTGTGTCGGGTGGTCTGCTCGTAGGCGAACGCCAGCCGGAGCAAGGTCGCCTCCGACCACGGGCGCCCGTAGATGGTCATGCCGGCGGGCAGTTGTCCCCCGCGCGTGTACCCCATCGGCACCGTGATGGCCGGGAATCCGGTCATCGGCGAGAAGAACTGGCTGTTATCACCGGCAGGCGTGTTAAGGTCGCCGATCAGCCGTGGCGGATTGCTCCAGGTGGGATAGACGAAGGCATCCAGCTTCAGCCGGTCGATGGCGGCCAGAACCGCCTGACGCACCTGCTCCCGTCTGGCGCGGTTGGCCTGGCATGCCTCCGAGTCCGGCCCATTTTCGGGACCTTTTTCCGCCTGCTCCAGGCGCCCGCGGTTGTTCGGATGAAAGCCGCCTGATTTGAGGATCTGCGTCAGGGACTTCACGGGCACCGCATCGCCACGCTCCGCCAGGAAGTGGTTGAGGTCGTACTTGAAGCCCATGCACGGGGGCGGCGAGCCTTTCGGTTCCTCAATGCCCTCCACTTTGGCGGGATCAACGATCACGGCCCCGGCGCGCCGCAGGTCGGCGATGGCCCGCTCGAAGACGGCGACAATCTCGGGGTCGGTGGTGTCGCGTTCGTAGGCCTGGCGGAGGACGCCGATGCGCGCCCCCTGCAGCCCGTTGCGGTCTAGCGCGTCGAGGTATCGCTGCGGCGCCCGCCCCTTGGCAGCAGCCGTGGCCGGGTCATCCGGATCTTCGCCGGTGATGGCCTGGAACACGCGCGCGGCATCTTCCACGGTGCGGGTCATGGGGCCGGCAATGTCCGCCAGCAGATTTAGGGGAAAGACGCCGGCACGGCTAGTTAGTCCCATGGTGGACCGGATGCCCACCAGTGCCTGGTGCGACGACGGACCACGGATGGAGTTGCCGGTATCGGTTCCTAAGCCCACCAGTCCGAGGTTCGCGGCCACGGCCGCCGCCGTGCCCCCGCTCGACCCGGCACTCACACGATCGAGCGCGTAGGGGTTCTTCGTGTAGCCGGGCAGGATGGAGTTCACGGTCTCATAGGGGCTGAAGGCCCACTCGGCCATGTTCGACTTCGCCAGCACGATGGCGCCGGCGGCTTTGAGCCGTGCCACCTGGAAGGCATCCTTGCGCGCGAGGTAGCCGGCAAAGGCCAAGGCGCCGTTGGCGGTCTGCAGACCCACGGTTTCGAAGTTATCCTTCACGATGACGGGCACGCAGTGCAGAGGGCCGGTGAGGCCGGACTGGCGGTAGCGCTGGTCCAGCGCTTCGGCCTGACGTTCGGCCTCCGCGTTCACAACGACCAGGGCGTTCAGGGCCGGGCCGTTTTTGTCGTAGGTGTCGATGCGGCGCAGGTATTCGCGGACCAGGCCGCGGCAGGTGAGGTTGCCGGAAGACAGGGCGGCATGGACATCGGCGATGGTGGCTTCCACCACTTCAAACGCCGGCGGCGCGGGTTGCGCCGGAATCGTCAACGTAAAGATCAACCAGAGCAGCACCTGCTTATTGTAGGCTGGGGCGAATGCCTTCCCTGCCCCGGCGCCTCGCCCTTACCTCGCTTCTGTCAGCTCCATTCGGCTACGCGCAAGCCCCATCGGGCTCCTGGAATCCGCGCCAGTTCGGGGCCAAAGGCGACGATCAGACCAACGACACCGCAGCCATCCAGCAGGCCATCGATGCAGCGCATGCACAGGGCGGCGGCACCGTCCACCTCACGGCCGGTGTCTATCGGTGCGGCACGCTGCTCTGGAAGAGCCGCGTCTCGCTGTGGCTCGACAACGGCGCCACGCTGGCGATGAGCCCGGACGACCAGGACTTCCTCCCCCGCGAAACCCTGCCCTTCGCGAGTGGGGCGGACGCGGCCACCTCCACCTTCCGCCATGCCCTGCTGTGGGCCGAGGATGCCCAGAACCTTGCTCTGTATGGGCAAGGTGTGATTGACTGCCGCCGGACGCGCGTCGGCGGTCCCAAACCCATTTCGCTGCGCCGCTGCCGCCAGGTGAGCCTTCGCGGCGTCAGCATTCGCAACGCCCCGGGGTACAACATCAGCCTGCTCGGCTGCGACTACGTCGACATTGACGGCGTGTCGATTTTTGACGGTTACCAGGACGGCATCACGCCCGATTGCTGCCGCTTCCTGCGCGTGGCGAATTGCTTTATCGAGTCCGTCAACGACGCCTTCGTTCTAAAGGCCAGCGGAGCGCTGGGGGAGCGCCGCCACACCGAGCACGTCACGGTCTCCAACTGTGTGCTCCGCACCGCCAGCATTCACCTGAAGTGCGGCACCGAAAGCTGCGGCGATTTCCGCAACATCAGCTTCACCGGATGCACGCTGATCGGCGGCATGGGCATGCGCCACGGCAACCCAGGTATCGCCCTCTATACAGTGGATGGCGGCGCGCTCGAAACCGTGGCCATTTCCAATATCACGATGCAGGATGTGGGCGTTCCGCTAGCGTTGCTGCGCGGCCGGCGGGATGCCTGCAAGACCGGCGCGGCGCCCGGAGTCCTCCGCGACATCTCTGTTGCCAATATCGTCGCGGCCGGCGCGCGCCTGCCTTCGGTTGTCGCCGGCCTGCCGGACGCCCCTGTTGAGGACGTGCGCCTCAGCGGTCTTCGCCTTCGCATGGGGTCGGCAGCCGAGGGGCCGGCCAATCTGGACGATGTGCCGGAGAAGCCTGAGCATTACCCAGACCCGACCATGTTCGGCCCGCTGCCCGCGGCCGCGCTGTTTGTACGCCACACCGCGCGGCTGACGCTGGACGGCCTGTCGCTGACACCCGCTGCCGGGGACCGGCGCCCGGCCCTGGTGGTGGACGATGCCCAGGGCCTGCAGTTACTTGATGGCAGGTTCCCGTCGGCGTCGCTGCGCGACGCTCCGGACGCCATCCTGCGTCATACAAAACCGGACGCCATTCGCGTCCTCCGCGCCTCCCAACGCGGTAAGTTTCGCTAGGCACCAGCTATACTGAGCCAAGTATGCTGCGCGTTGTCGCCCTGTTCCGGGCCAAGCCCGACAAGATTGAAGAATTGCGCGAAGTGCTGACGGCCTTCGTCGCGCCCACGGTGAAGGAGAAAGGCTGCGTCTTTTACCAGCTTCACCAGAATTTGAAAGATCCGCAGGATTTTTCGTTTTTAGAGGAATGGGAGACCGAAGAGGATCTGGATGCGCACGGGCAATCGGCGCACATCCAGGAGGGTCGGAAGAAGATTCCGGATCTGGTGGAAGTGCCTGCGGACGTGCGCCGGTACAAGCTGTTGTTGTAACGAAAAGTTCACGCAGAGGGTGCGGCACATTTCTGCCGTCCAACGGGCTGACCGCCGCCATCCTGCCGATGAGATCTGTGGGATGGCGTAGTCGATGTCTTTGACAGTTCGGAAACAAACAATAGTCAGTGGTGCGCTATTCGTTGCAGTGGTGGCGCTGCTAGGTTGGTCGCAGTGGTCGACGCTGGATTCGTTTGGCGGTGCGTTGCGGGGGGTTACCGGGCCCACGGCACATAAGATCGTGATCACCGGGAAGTTGCAGACGCTGTTCCAGGAAATGCGGGCCGAAGCACGCGGCTCGCAGATTTCCATCGTGATCGGATTTTACGACAAGAAGCTGACCAAGCAGCAGGCCGAGACCTGTATCGGCTGTCACGGACCGGAGACGGTGGACGAACGGCGGGACCGGGTTCTGAAGCTGGCCACGCAGGTGCACGATCAGCTGGCGGCGTTTGACCGGCAGCAGCCGACGGTAAAGGAGCGGGAAGGTTCGGCGGCGCTGCGCAAGGCGGTGGACGATTGGCTGGGGGCCTATAAGGATTACCTGGCACTGGCTAAGGCAGACCGTTTCCCCGATGCCCATGAGTTGGTGATGAACCGGCTGTGGCCGGCGATTGAGCGGTCGGGCGAGGGTTCGCTGGCGATGGGGACCGAACAGCAGCGGGGGCTATCGGAGCTGCGGGCGGCGGTGGAATCGGAGCGGAAAAGCACGCAACTGTCGACGGCGGCGCTTCTGCTGCTGAGCGGAATCGCGGTGGGGGCGCTGGTATTGATGATGCGGCACCTGCACAAGACGCTGTTCCGATCGGCGGACAAAATGACGACGGGGGTGACGGCGCTGCAGGCGGTGTCACACCAGATCGCCACAGCCAGCCACTCGCTGGCGGAGAACGCCAGCCGGCAGGCGGCAACCCTGGCCGAGCACACGGGCGCGGCCGATGAGGTTCGCGAAAGGACAATGGCGGGAGTGCAGCGTCTGCAGGAGACCAGCGTGGCCGGCCAGCGCGTAAAGAACAGCGTAGCCGAGTCCGGGCAACGGCTGAAGGCCATGCTGGCGGCGATGGAAGCGATGAACCAGGGCACCAAACGCATTTCGGCCATCATCAAGACCATCGATGAGATCGCGTTCCAAACGAATCTGCTGGCCTTGAATGCAGCGGTGGAGGCGGCGCGGGCGGGTGCGGCGGGAATGGGGTTTGCGGTGGTGGCGGACGAAGTTCGAAGTCTGGCGCAGCGTTGCGCGGAAGCCTCGCGGGAGACTGGCGAGTTGGTCACGGCGTCGGCCCATGCCACACAGGAAGGGAAAGTGCGGCTGGATGAGCTTGCCGCCGGCGTGCAGGGGCTGGGTGTGGAGTTGGAAGGCATGCTGGCCCTGGTGGAGCAGGTGCGTGCCGATGGCCTTACGGAAGCCGAGCAGATCGCACGGATTGCGGCGGGGCTCGACAAACTGAACGCCGCGACGCCGGACACCGCGGCTGTTGCCGAGGCGTGCGCCGCGGCGGCGGCGGAGTTGGATGCAGAGTCGAAAGGCCTGGCGATTACGGCTAACGACTTGGGAAGCCTGGTCGGGCGTTAGAAGATCGGCTTCCCCTTTGCGCCTGGAAGGCTCACGCCCAGCAGTTTTGCCACCGTGGGTGCGATGTCGACGTTGGCGATCGGGCGCGGCAGCGGGCCTGGCTTCACGCCTTTCCCACTCACGATCACGATCGGGTTCATGTCCTTATCGAGCGCCAGGTAGCCGTGGCTGCCGCCGGTTTGCGGTACGGCCGCAGTGACCGGGCCGCCGGTGGCCCCGGAGAACGAATAGTCATCCTTGGCCGATAGCAGCAGTTGGCCGAACTGCGGATCCTTGTCCGGATGCGGCAACCCGTGCTGGGCGTACTCCTCGGGGCCGATGATGCGGTCGATGCCTTCGACATTGGCCAGCAGTTGGCGCACCTTCGGCGCCAGGGCGGCAGCCTCCGCCTTGTCGATATAGACGAAAGCCGTACCGCCTTCCGGCAGCACGTACACTTTCCTGCCGAGTCCGGCGGCTTCGAGCGCCGCATTCGGCTTTACCTGCTTGCGATAGGCCTTGAAGCCATGATCGGAGACGATGAGAAACGTGGTGCGGCTCTCCAGGCCGGCACGCTTCACGGCATTCACCAACTGCTCGACGCAGCCATCGACGAAGGCCAGCGCGGCGCGTCCGGCCAGCGTGTTCGGACCGTAGGTGTGGTGTGTGGAGTCGGTGGTCAGCAGGTGAAACAGCAGCAGGTCCGGCTTATGGTTCTCGATCAGATACGCGCCGGCCTTGGTCCAGATCTGGTCGCGGTGCAGGATGTTGGCTTTGCGGAATTCGGCCAGGTCGCCCTGGGTGATCGCACCTTTGGCGAGCATCTCTTTTTCAAGCGGTCCGGTGTTGTCGGCCCATTCGCGGAAGTGCCACGTGATGCCGGGGGCGTTGTTGATGGCCACCCAGTTCACCTGCGCGGTGGTGAGTCCGGCTTTGTGCGCGGCGTCGTAGACGGTGGGGGCGTGCACCATCTTGTCCTTGTCGATGTAGGGGTCCACCTTGATGGGCGGCCAGCCGCCGGTGGGCAGAATGGAGCCGTTGGCGAGCAAACCGTGCTCATCGGCACGGACGCCAGTGACCATGGTGGTGTGATTGGGCCACGTCACGGTAGGGTTGATGGCCGTCATCCCGCCGCTCATACCCTGCTTCATGAGTTTGCGCAGGGTGGGGATGGGTAGCTGCGGGTCGTCCAGCATGTAGGCGGCAAAGCCATCGAGGGAAATGACGATGACTTTCGAGCGCGCCGTGTTGGGTTGCGCGGGTAAGAGCGCGGGAAGCAGCAGGACAGAGAGGAATATCGATCGCAACATAAACCGAAACAAAGGGTAGCACGCTATCATCAACTGGTTATGACTTACTTTGCGGATCGGACAGTATGAAGAAGTCCGACCTGTTGCGCGTCTGGGGCGGGTTGTTGCGCGGACGACGCCCGTTTCTCTCTCTTGAAATCACCAAAGAATGCCCGTTACGATGTCCGGGCTGCTATGCGTTCTCGCCCGACCATGTGAGTCCGGGCCTGAATCTGATCCAACTTTCCGACTACAAAGGCGACGACCTGGTGCGCCGGGCCCTGGATGTGGTGCGGCGCCTGCGGCCGGTGCATCTGTCGATCATCGGCGGCGAACCGCTGGTGCGCTACCGGGAACTGAACGCGTTACTGCCGGAGTTGGACCGAATGGAGGTGGAGGTGCAACTGGTAACCAGCGCCGTCCGGCCCATTCCGGTGGAGTGGAGCAAGCTGCCTTCGCTGCACATTTCGGTGTCGATTGACGGGCAGGAAGCCGAACACAACGCCCGGCGCACGCCGGCCACCTACGATCGCATTCTCAAACATATTCAAGGGCATCAGATCATCGTGCATTGCACGGTAACGCGGCCGATGGTGCTGCGGCCGGACTACCTCCGCGACTTCACCCGGTTCTGGTCAGAGAGAAGCGAGGTGCGGCGCATCTGGTTCAGCATCTACACGCCGCAGCAGGGCGATGATTCGGACGAGCGGCTGCGGCCGGAAGACCGCCACGGGCTGCTGGAGGAGTTACCCCGCATCGCCTCGGATTTCGCCAAGGTGCACCTGCCGCGGCAGATTCTGGACGGCTATCGCAAGCCGCCACAATCGCCGGCCGAATGTACCTTCGCGCGGGTGACGACGTGTTTGTCGGCCGATCTGGACACCCGTGTCGAGCCCTGCCAGTTGGGCGGCAAACCGGTCTGCAACGAATGCGGCTGCATCGCCTCGGCGGGCATGCACGGATTGGCGCAATACAAGCTGGGAGGGCTGGTACCGCTGTCGGCCCTGCTCAACCAATCGCTGCGTTTCGGGGGGCTGGAAGCCCAGGAACCCGATCAGTTCGTCGCGGCCGGGGCGCGGAAGGAGCGCTCCACCTGATCGTTCGGGTCAGTAGAGACCACCTGATCGCGCCATAACCAGCGCAACATTTCCGGCAGCATCGTGCCGCCCTGCTTCTGGCCGTGGCGGCCGATGCCCCAGGCGTAGTTGAGGTCGTAGCCCTTCTCGCTGAGGGCTTTCACCATGCGCACGTTCTGCGCAAACCAGTCCCATTTTTCGTCGTACTCGCCGTTGCGGCGGACGCCGCGGTTGTCGTTGCGGCCGTCCTGCAGGAACACGCGCAGCGGCTTCTTTTCCGACTTGCGGATGATATCGGGATAGGCGTGGCCTCCGCGGATATTCACGAAACTGCCGACGAAACTGAACACTTTGCGGAATTCGTTGGGCCGCTCCCAGGCGACGGTGAACGCCGCGATGCCGCCGGAACTGGCGCCGCCGATGCCGCGGTGTTCGGGGTTCTTGCTGATGTTGTATTCCTTGTTCAACGCCGGCAGCAGTTCGTCGACAATCACGCGGGCGTACTTGTCGTCGAGCGAGTTGTATTCGGTGGGGCGATTGGTATCGCGGTCGCCCCAGTTCTTGGGGTGCGGTTCAGGCTGTTCCGGAGTACGGCCCGGATTGATGAACACGCCGATCATGACGGGGATCTCCCGACGGTAGATCAGGTTGTCCATCACGTTTTGGGCGCGCACGTCGCCGTCTTCAAACTTCATCGCCTGCCCGTCGTTGTAGACCATGAGGCAGGCGGGCACCTTGGGATCATACTGCGCCGGCACGTAGACCCAATAGGTATGCTGGGTGCCGGGGTACGCCTGGCTGGGCAGCGTGAACGGACCCTTGATCTGGCCCTTCGGCACGCCGTCCATGGGCAGCGAATCGGGCCCGAGCTTGTAATGGATGTCGGTATTGGGCAGTTCCGGGCGTTGCGCCAACAACGCCGCCGGCAACAGGGCAATCGCGAACAGTTTCTTCATAATTATTGCGAAAGGGCGGCTTGCAGCATGGCCTTTGTATAGGCCACGTTGTAGACCTCGGCGACGCGGCCGCCGCCACCGGGGTACTGGTTGTTGGTGTTCCCGCGGTCCATGTCGATCAGCCGGGGATGCTCCGGATACAGGCCGCGGGGATACTTGTGCCGCACCAGTTCCTTCATGACGGCGAACATGTTCACTTGGCCTTCATCGAGGAAGACTTCGGTGTAGTCGATGTAGGGCTTGCGGACGCGCACGTTGCGATAGTGGACGTGATTGATGCAGTCCCGCTCGCTTAAATAGCGGCATACGGCTACGGGATCTTCGCCCATCTCACGGGTGACGCCGCAATCGAAGGTCATGCCGTTATAGGGGCTCTTCACCAGGTTCAGATAAGCCTTCCACTGTTCGAAGCTGGCCATGATCTGTTCGTTGCCGCGGCTTAGCGGCACCGGCGGATCGTTGGGATGCAGCGCCAGGCGCACGCCGGCTTTTTCGGCTTCGGGGATGACGGCTTTCAGGAAATGCTCGGCGCGTTTCAATTGCTGGGCGCGGGTGTGCGTGCCGACGCCGTCTTTGGGCGGCAGGTTTTTCGATAGCTCGTAGTCATAGGCGGTCATGCCCGCGCCGCCTCGGCCGATCTCTTCCTTGTAACCTTCGGTCAGCCGGTGTGCATAGAAGTTGTACTCGATGACCGGCAGGCCCACCTTGGCCGCTGCCTTGATAGACGCAATGAAGTTGGCGATCTGCGCGTCGGCGCCCGGCCGCCCCCAGATGACGTCGTTGAAGCCGGTCAGCATCATGTTGATGACTTGGATACCGGCGGCTTTGAAGCGATCCATGCGGGCACGCAGGGACTCTTCGGTCCAGGGCGAAGGCGGCCCCCCCATCAGGACATAATTAACGCCAATCTGCTGGAGATGGCGCATGCCGGCTTCGCTTAACTCCGGTGAGGCGCCCAGACAGATGCGTGGCGTGGTGGACCCTTCGGCTGGCGGCCATTCGGCGCCCCGCAGAGCAGGTGCGGCCATGGCGCCCGCAAGAGTATGCAGAAGATAGCGGCGGTTCACAAATGAACTCCTCGCTGTTAAGCCTACACCTTCTCGGGAACGATGTAAGGGGCGCGGTATTTGCGGGAGATCAGCGCATCGGCTTCCTTGTTGCCGATGAACTTCATGGCCTTCGGGTCAAAACGCACGTCGCCGCCGGTGCGATAGGCGATGTTGCCCAGGTGGCACATGGCTGTCGAGGTGGCCGTCTCTTCGATCTCGGCGTGCAGCAGCTTGCGGTCGCGGGCGCGGATGGCCTCGGCGAAGTTGGCAAAGTGATCGATGTTGGCGGGCGATTCCACGGCGGGCTCATTGGTTTTGCTGCGGCCCAGGCGGATGGTGAACTCGCCGTTGGCCTTCATGTTCAGATGGCCCTTGGTGCCCCAGAAGTCCCAGCCCATGGGCTCCTGCGTGTAGAGGCCGCGCAGTTGGCCGACGATCATGGCGCCGTCTTCGTACACCCAGGTGACGTTCTGCGTATTCGGGGTTTGCGCCTGGTCCTTATAGCCGAAGCGGCCGCCGGTGCATTGGATGCGGGAAGGCAGCCCGCGCTTCATCGCCCAGCGGCAGACATCGATGAGGTGGATGCCGTTGTTACCCAGTTCACCGTTGCCAAAATCCCAGAACCAGTGCCAGTTATAGTGCACCAGGTTTTCGTGATAAGGCTGCTGCTGCGCCGGGCCCAGCCACAGGTCCCAGTTGAGCCAGGACGGCGGTTCCTTGGTTTCCTTGAAGCCGATAGAATCGCGCCCGCCGGGGAAGATGAAGTTGGATTGATAGATGTCGCCGATGACACCGGCATGCATCAGTTCGACGGCCTTGCGCCAGCGGCCCCACCAGCGCCGCTGCGTGCCGCCGGCCGAGATGCGGTTGTACTTCCGCGCGGTCTCCACCAGTTTGATGCCTTCGAAGATGTTATGGGAAACAGGCTTCTCGACAAAGGCATCCTTGCCCGCCTGCATGGCCCAGATGGCCGTCAGAGTGTGCCAGTGATTGGTGGTGGCGATCGTCACCGCGTCGATGTTTTTGTCGTCGAAAACGCGGCGCATGTCGCTTTCCAGGCGCGGCCGCTTGCCGGTTTTCTGGAAGATGACACTCGATGCCGCCTCGGTACGGTTGCCGTCCGGGTCCACCAGCGCGGCAATCTCCAGGTTGGCCACCGGCAGCAGTTCGCGGATGTGGGCGGAACCGCGCGAGCCGACACCAATAATGGCCACTCGCACTCGATCATTCGCGCCGGCCCAGGCCTGGGAAGCGGCGGCGGAAGCAGAAACCAGGAACTGTCGACGTTGCATGTTTTCGGGATCCCCACCCCAGTCTACTGAAGTCGCCGCCAGGATGTAACAATGTTCTGGTGTCGGGAATCCCAAATAGTGGAGGTGGTGACGTGCCGGAAGAACCAGCCATCTTATGGGAACCGGGTGGGACCGAGGCCGAGACGGCCGCGGGCACCGCCAGGCGCTACCGCAAGCCGTTGCGCAGCCTGCGCTGGTGTGATTTTAAAGTCCTGCTATTTCAGACGATCGACAAGTTTTATGCCGAAAATGCCCCGCGTTTAGGCGCATCGGTGGCCTTTTACACCATGTTGTCGATGGCGCCGCTGCTGGTGGTGGCCATTTGGGTGGCGGGTTTTGCGTTCGGCGAACAGGCGGCGAAAGGGCAGATTTTCTGGCAACTCCAGACACTGGTGGGAGCTGACGGTGCGCTAGCCATACAGCGCCTGGTGGAGAACGCGCGCAAGCCCTCGGTAGGTATTGTGCCTTCCATTCTTGGTCTGCTGACGCTGTTCTTCGGTGCCACGACGGCGGTGGCGGAACTGCGCTCGGCCTTGAATGAGATCTGGGACGTGCCGGCGCGCAGCACCACGGTTCTGCAAAGCGCGGTCGGCCTGTTGCGGGAACGGTTCTTCTCTTTCGCGATGGTGGTGGGCGTGGGCTTTCTGCTGCTGGTTTCGCTGCTGGTGAATGCGGCACTGGCGGCGGCAAATCAGATTATCGGGTTCCTGTTTCCGATACCCGAGACGTTCCTGCAGTTGTCCAGTTCCATTGTTTCCTTCATCGTGATTACGTTGCTGTTCGCCCTGATTTACAAGGTGCTGCCGGATTTGAAGATCGAATGGCGGGACGTGCTGTTGGGCTCGGTGGTGACGTCGGCGCTGTTCACCGCCGGGAAACTGGCGATTGGCGTTTACCTGGGCAAGACGGCGCTGGCGTCCACGTACGGCGCCGCGGGGTCACTCGTCATCGTGCTGGTGTGGGTTTACTACTCGGCGCAGGTGTTTTTCCTGGGCGCGGTGTTCACCAACGTGTTTGCGTGTAACTACGGCTCGGGCATGGCGCTGAAGTCGAAGCGCGTGATTCTGGGGGCACGGAAGTAACGCTACCCCGCGCGCACCCGGTCTCGCAGCGCTTTCATATAGCCAAGCGTGTAGGTGGTGTTCGCCATGGGATAGCCGCCGCCGGGGACGTGATCGGGAATGACGATACCGTCGAACTTCACATCCTGCAGGGCTTTCATGACTTGGTACATGTCCAGATAACCGTTGTCGACGAACGTCTCCTGGAAGCGCGGCAGCGGGCCGCTCACGTTGCGGAAGTGCACTTTGTAGATTTTGCGTTTCGCCCCAAAGGCCTTCACGGCTTCGATGGGATCCTTGCCGAAGCCTTGCTTGCCGCCTTCGCCCCAAGTGCCCACGCAGAGGCAGACGCCGAAGTTCTCGGAGTTGGCGATTTGGAAGGCGCGTTCGTAGGCTTCGTAGGTGCGGAAGACGCGCGCCACGCAGCCGAGCGAGTCCACCGGCGGGTCATCGGGATGCAGGCCGATGCGTACCTTGCTCTTCTCCGCCACTGGCATCACGGCTCGGATGAAGGTGGTGAAGGTTTTCCAGATGTGTTCTTCTTCGTAGGTCTTGTCGAACGAGCAAGGGAGTTTCTTGGCCACTGCGAGGTCGAAGTAGCGGGTGGGGGCGCCGCCGCGCGCCTTGCCTTCACTGGTGGCATAGAAGCCCGGCGTGGGCTGGTTCTTGATGTTCGACATGTGGGCGTACGTGGTGTAGCCGATGCCGGCACGCCCTAAGTTGGTCAGATACTCCTTGTACTGCGCGATCTTGGTTTCCACTCCGGGCCGGCCTAACACCAGGGTGGGATCGCAATGCAGATCGATGATGCCGATGTTGTAGATCTGGACGCCGTTGGCTTCGAGCTTCTTCTTCATGGCCAGCATCCAGGCGGCGTTGTTGTTGGCGATGCCGGTCCAGATGGAGACCGCGTCCACGCCGGCGTGGCGAAGCATGGCGAGGTCGTTTTCGTTGGGGTTGTCGGTGAAGAAGGTGGCCAGTTTGATGCCGGTGGGTGCCTTCGTCTGTGCCGCGGCGTAACCTAACAATCCGGCAGCGGATGTGACCGTGGTGGCTCTTAGAAAGTTTCTACGATTCATGCAACACTCTCCGAAAACAGCGGGTGGGGGGGCCTGGAGGCCACCCCGCAGACCTGGAGGTCTGCCCCACATCAGAACGTCAGGCGCAAGCCGAGTTGGATGTTGCGTTCGCCGCCGCCTTCGGTGATCTGGCCAAACTGCGGATTGGTCAGGTCAGTGGAGGCGCCGCGTACATCAAACTGCGGATTGTTGAACACGTTGAACATTTCGAAGCGGAACTGCAGCGCCACGCGCTCCTTGATGGGCGTGTTCTTGATGAAGGACCAGTTGAAGGCCGTGCGGCCCGGCGTACGCAGGTCCGGCTGGCTCAGGCTGTCGGTGGGTACCGTGAAGGCGGGAGCCGCACGGAACGCCGACGTATCGAACCACTTCTCCTTGGTCGGGTTATCCAGCACGGCGCTGGCAAGCCGGTTAGCTCTGCCGTTGGTGTAGCTGAACTCCAGCAACCCGGTGTTGTCGGGAGCGCTGATCAGAATCGGGCGCCCCGATTGCAGCACGGTAATGCCGGAGAACTGCCAGCCGCCCAAAATCCGCCCGAACACCTTGTCGTTCAGGAACCGCTTGCCCATCCCGAACGGCAACTCATACAAGTGGCTGATCACCAGCCGCTGCGGCGCATCGTTGCCCTCCACGTGCCGGTTGTAGGCCGGATCGTACAATGCGTTTGATGGCCCAATCAGCCAGGTGTTGGATTCCGCCGTCTCGGCAATCAGCTTGGAGAGTGTATAGCCCGCGCTGATGGTGTAGCCGTGGGAGAAGGTCTTCTCTACTCGCGCAATCATGCTCTGGTAGTGCCCATCGGCATACGGCCGGCGGATCGCCAGCACCTGCTGGTACTGGGGGAATGGCCGCAGCAGCTGCCGCCGCTGGATGGTGGGGAATGCGCCAACGCCGCCCTGGATCCTGCCGAAGAACGGGTTAGGCACCTGGTCCAACAACCGCGAGCCCCACTGTCCCAATAGCAGCGGATCGTTCGCATTGTCGAACCGGTTCCAGAACAGGTTGGTCGTCTTTGACCCGGAGTAGCCAACCTCTGCCAGCAGGTTATTGCTCAGCTGATGCTGGATGTTGAAGTTCCACATGGCCACGTACGTGGGAGCGCGGTCGCGGAACTCGACGCGAATGTTCTGCCCAACGAACGTCGTCTCGCCCTTCACCGGGAAGACCAGCCCCGCCGCGAAGGGGTTCGACCAAGAACCGCCGGTCGGCGGCGTGAACGGGATCGTCTGCTGGCCAAGCGAGAGGCTGTTATTCACGAACAGCCCGGAGCCGAAGTCCGACGCAGCAGCGTTCAGGCCGTTATTGGCGGCACTGAAGATGCCTCCGCCGGTGCGGATGACGGTCTTCGAAGTCAGCTGATAGGCGATGCCGACGCGCGGCCAGAAGCCCTTGTAGAAGGGGTCGTGGTGGTACTCGCCAGGCTTCGACCATTTGAAGATACCCGGCAGGCCCGTCGTCGGCTCAATGGCACGCGCGTCCATGTACCCGATCTGCCCGAACTTCTCGGCATACGGCGAGATGAACTCGTAGCGCAAGCCGAGGTTGAGCGTGAGGCGGCTGGTGACGCGCCAATCGTCCTGGATATAGGCGGCGTTGTAGCGCTGGAACAGCATCATGCTCGGTGTCGTGTCCAGGCTGCCCGACAGCGGGACGCCCAACAGAAAGCTGGCAAAGCCGTTGCCGCCCGTCGACGACGTCTGGGACGGATCCGGGCCCTGCGTGTAGGTGCGGTCAAAGTTGAACTGGCCGCCGGAGAGGCGGGAGTTGAAGGCGGCCATTTTCATGCGCTGCAGGTCGACGCCGAACTTCCACTTGTGGCGGCCGCGCAGCCAAGTGGTCTGATACTGCGTGTGCCAGGTATCCTGCGGCAGCAGGTCGCGCCCGGTTCCACCCAGGCTGGAGACCTCCGTGGACCCGAACGTAGCCACGGCAAGGCCCGATCCGGTGGCATACTGCTGCACTTGGACCTGAGGGAACTGCTTGTAGGTAACGGCGTTGGCGAGACTCTGGGAGAAACCAACGCTGGACAAGTCAAAGCCTTCGCTCACCGGACGGGAGTTGTTCTGCAGGCGCGTGTAGGTGATGCGGAACTCGCCCAGCAGGTTCGGGCTGAACGTGGACGTCAAGCTGATGCCGCCGTGGCGCGTGGGATTCGTGGAGATGGAACTGGCGGGGAAGGCAGCTTCGGCCAGGCCGAGAGGGAAGCTCTCGCTCTGGCGGCCGGCAAAGCGGCCGAACAGGCGGTGCTTGGAGTTGATCTGGTGGTCGATACGCGAAAACCAGTTGTCCTGGTTGGTGACGTTCTTGCCGGTGAGGAAGAAGTTGTTGATCTGTGCGGCGCCCTCACCGGGACGATTGGCTTCCGGCCAGTACTTCATGAGGTTGGCCGAGATGGGGTGAATGCGGTTGGCGGGAATCTGGTTATTCGGAAAAGCGCTGCGAATGAAACGCCCCGGGTTTGCCGGATCCGGCCGCGTCGTGGTCGGATCAAACACCGTGATCTGCGCCCCGTTGCGGTCAAACGTGTTCCGGAAGTCGCCGTTGCGCCACTGCGGCAGCGGCACGGTCGCCAGGAAGTTGCGCGGACTGCCCTGCCGCAGCCCTTCGTAGTTCAAGAAGTAGAACGTCCGGTCGCGGATGATTTTGCCACCCACCGCGCCGCCAAACTGGTTGTACTGGAACGACGCCCGCGGCACCCGGTTGCGGTTGTTCGACCAGGAATTCGCGTTCAACGCCTGGCTGCGTAGAAAGCCGTACGCCACGCCGTGCGTCTCGTTGGTGCCCGACCGCGACGCCACACTCACCACGCCGCCCGCCGATCGTCCAAACTCCGCCGAATAGCTCGAAGTTTCCACCTTGAACTCCGCTACCGATTCGATGGGAAAGGAGTACGCTTGACCGCCCGAGGTGAATCCCCGCGAATCGCCGCCATCCATGAGAATGGCGTTCTGCATGGCCAAGCCGCCGGAAATGCGCGAGTTCGCCGCCTGTCCAATCGCATCGCCACCGGCGCCCTGCTGCCCTCGTGAGGGAATCACGCCAGGGGCCAGCGCCGCCAACTGCAGCGGGTTGCGGCCGAGCAACGGCAGTTCCACCACGCGGCGGGTTTCTACCGTCTTACTCAGACTGGACGATTGGGCCTCAAGCTGCACGGCCGCGGCTTGTACTTCCACGGCTTCGGACACCTGGCCGACTTCGAGCACGGCATCGACAGTTGCCGTGAGACCGGTGCTGAGAGGAATGTTGCTGACGCGCCGCTGGCGGAATCCCGGCGCCTCGATCGAGATATCGTAGGTGCCTGGATTCAGCGCCGGAAAGACGTAAATGCCGGCAGAATTCGTTTGGGCCTGCGTGCGGATATTGGTACCAGTGTTTCTCAAGGTGACCGAGGCGCTGGGAACAACAGCTCCAGAGGTGTCCGTCACCGTTCCAGTAATGGTGCCGCGTTCGCCTTGCGCCCAAAGCGAGAAGGCGCTGGCGAGCATGGCCATGACGACAAGGATAGATCGCATGGCAGCTACTTCTATCGAGTTGCCGTATCGAAGTCAAGCTCGGAACCTTTCGAAACGTCCAGCCGTCTGGCCGCCCGGACCGGGCCGTGGAATAATGGGACTCGCGGGAAAGAGTTATTCTCTATGCGTTTGACAAGACGGGGTTTCTTATCGCTGACCGGGCCGGTCATGGCACCTGCGCCGCCACCATCCATCCTGGTGCACGAGCACGTGCTAGTCGATTTTATTGGTGCGGAGAAGATCGGGCCCGGCCGCTATGACGAGAATACAGTGTTCGCTTTAGTTAATCCTAAACTACAGGAACTCGTCAAGTTGGGCTGCCGGCGGTTCCAGGAATGCACGCCGAACTTCATCGGCCGGGCACCGCGGCTGCTGAAGCGGTTGGCGGATGCCAGCGGGCTGGAAATCTGGACCAATACCGGCCTTTATGCGGCCCGTAATCATCTTTTTTTACCGGGTTGGGCGAAACAGGAATCGGCCGAAGCGCTGGCCAAGCGCTGGGCGGCGGAGTATCGCAACGGTGTTGACGGCATGAAGCCGCGCTTTATCAAGATCGGCGTCAACCGGGGTCCGCTGCATGAGTTGGATAGGAAGATCGTGCGTGCCGCCGCGCTGTGTTCGAATGAGACCGGATTGACGATTGCGTCGCATACGGGCAACGGACTCGCCGCGCGGGAGCAGTTGGATATCCTGCTAGCAGCGAGAACAAAACCGGAGAAGTTTGTTTGGGTGCATGCCGACGGCGAAAAGGACCACAACTTCCATCGCGAGATCGGCAAGGCGGGCGCCTGGGTGGAGTTCGATCACATCGGCCCAACCGAGGGGTCCCTGGCGTGGCACCTGGACTGCGTGCAGTTCATGGAGAAGCAGGGCCTGCTGGGCCGCACGCTCATCAGCCAGGATGCCGGCTACTACAAGCCGGGAGAGCCCAACGGCGGCGCCTGGAAAGACTACACACACCTCTACACGAAGTTCGTTCCCAAACTCAGCGCCAGGCAACGCGATATCCTGCTTTGGGAGAATCCACGTGCTGCTTTTGGTTGAGATGACATTGCTGGCGGCCGGCGCCTTGTTTGCCGCCGAGACGCGCGATATCGAGTTTGCCCGGCCGAACGGCGAACCGCTGCTGCTGGACGTGCAGGTACCGGAGGGCAAGGGCCCATTCCCGACGGTGATCATCGTGCATGGGGGCGGTTGGGTGAACGGCAACAAGCGCACCTACGTGCCGCCGCTATTCCCGCCGCTGACCGAAGCCGGCTTTGTGTGGTTCACTATCGACTACCGGCTGGCCCACAAGGCGACCTTCCCTGCCCCGCTCGACGATGTCCTCACCGCCATCCGCTGGGTCAAGGCTCACGCCCGGCAGTACAAGGTGGATTCGAAACGCATGGCGTTGATGGGCGAGAGCGCCGGCGGACACCTGGTGGCGATGGCTGCCGTGAAAGCCACGAAGGCCGAGCAGGTTGCCGCGGTGGTCGATTTCTATGGTCCACACGACTTGCTCAAGCGTGCCAAGGACCGCGGCGAGATCGGCCCGAATGTCACGCGGCTGCTGGGCATCCCGGAGAAGCTGGATGATGCCGCTGTTGAGAAGCTGAACGAGATCTCGCCCATCCGCTATGTCCGCAAGGGTCTGCCGGCGTTTCTGTTTATCCATGGCACGGCTGACGCGCAGGTTCCCTATGAACAGTCGCCGATGATGTGTGATGCGATGAAGAAGGCCGGCAATCGCTGCGAAGTGTTCACGGTGGAAGGCGGAGCGCACGGCGTGGGCGCGTGGGAGAAGAATCCCGCACAGCAGGAATACAAGAAGAGGATGGTGGAGTGGCTGCGGGCGACGTTGCGGTAGCGTGACCCCGTAGTTGGTTTCTTCCCGCATGCATGGGTGAGGAGTTACTCAGACATGCCTGCTACGATCTCGGCCAGTGTTGGTTTTCATGGCACCAACCGCTCCGCTGATGTGAAGACGGTCCAACGCCTGCTCAATCAAGTCCCGGCCACTAAGGGTGGCCCCGACGCCCCCTTGGTGGAAGACGGAGTTTGCGGCAAAATCACCATCGCGGCGATCCGCAGGTTCCAACAGGCAAGCCACGGAACCGCGGAAGCTTTGGTCGACTCTGGAGGACGCCTGCTTCAGGCTCTGATCGCCTGGAGTACCCCGGTTCCAGGCTTAAATTCGACCAGCCAGTCGAAAGCAGTTCCTCTCGCCGCAATCAACGTGGCCCCGGCAGACGCCACTAACGTCCACAAGCGGAACTACGCAACGGCGATCGGCGGCAAATCACCCGATGCACTCAGTGTTTCTGGCGACAAACTGCGCTGGCTCCTCGACGCCCTGCAGGCGGCCGAAGACGCAATACGCGGCACGCCGGAGACACAAGGGGGTGGCTACTTCTGGTACGGGAAGGAGCCCAATAATAAGAAAAGTACCGCATCCAAGGCGGCCAAGGGCGCCGATGTCCAGCAGATAGACGTCTTGTCGATCCTCGAAGTGTTCGGCATGTTGGCGAAGGTTCTCCCGAACGGCTCGGCTGCGGCCAAAGGAAAAGACCTGTTCGGGAACTGGGATAAGTTTTGGAAGGAGGCCGCGAAGGATCCCGGGAAGCGCGCACAGATCATCGAAAAACTACGCAAGATCAGGGAAGATTTAGAGAAGGAGTTCGGGAATGCTGGCGTCGACACCGCCAGGATCCGTCCGGCCGGAAGCTCCGCATCCGTCTCTGACACTAACGCCACCACCATCCCGGACGCGGCCCCGGGTGTCCCGCCGAAACGGGCAACGCTCTACGGGAACGAATCCTCAAAGCAATCGCTCTGGATTTGGCAATGGGATTTTGGTGGAGGCAACAAAGGCCCCATCGGCGTCTACCGCTGGGATCCGGACAAGGTCGCCTACGGGCTGAAGGGTAACTGGGTCTATATCGATGGTGCGGACGAACTGGAGCATCTCGACTGGAAGTACCGCTGCCTATGCCGGCCGGTTACGATCAACGAGCTAAAGCTGCCTGGATTTCTTCACGTCCAGTCGCTCTGCGACTAGCGGAGAACCGCCGCCAGCCGTGGCGTCAGGAACCACCGCAACACCCCGCGCGGCTGCAATCCGAAACTCTCCACATCCACACGGATGATGGACCCTTTCTTCACATCAATGGTGAGCGCGGGTGTGTTCAACAGGTAGCCGGCGAAGAGCCCGGCGAAGGGCTCATGCGTGGCGATGAGCACGGAAGCCGCATCGCGGTGGATGCGCACTTCCTCCCAGGCTTCACACGGGTCGGCCTCCGGTGTGAAGCAGTTTCCCGGAATCAAATCGGTTTCCGGATGCAGGATCTCCCGCGCGATCTCCGCAGTCTCCCGCGCGCGCCGGTAGGGGCTAGTGAGGATGATCTCAGGCTTCACGTCAGCGTGGCGTGCCACCTGCAGCACCTCACGCAGCCGCTTTTTGCCTTCCGCTGTCAGAGCCCGGTCGGCATCTCGCATGCCCGGCCGGGGCTCGTCCGCGATCCCATGGCGGAGGATATAGATTTCCATACACAACCTACCCGAAGCTGTAGTTCCATTCTGTCATACTGGACCTAATCCCATGGGTGAGAAGCAGATTCGAATACTGGAGCGCGCTGCCTTCTGGCTGACCTTCAGCGCCGCCGCCAGCATTCTGTTCTCAATCGCCGTCTCCAGTATCTGCCTGGCCCTAGCCATCGCGACGCTGCTGCTGAGCGGCGCCAAATTGCGCCTGCCGCCCGTGAAATGGCCGCTCGGCTTCTTCCTCTTATGGACAGTCGTGTCGCTGGCCATGTCGGCAAACCCCGCCGAAGGCCGGCCGCAGATCCGCAAGTTCTTTGTCTATCTGACGCTGGTCGTTGTCAGCAGCACCTTCCGCGACCTCGCTTCGGTGAAGCGCCTGCTGCTCACCATTGCCGTCATCGCCACGGTATCGTCGCTGCGCGCGCTGGCCCAATTCAGCTGGCAATTGCAGAATTGCGGCGGCGATTATAAGTGCCTGGTGGGCGAACGCATCACCGGCTTCATGAGCCACTGGATGACTTTCGGCGGCCAGATCATGATCGCCCTACTGCTGCTGGGCGCTTACCTTCTCTGGGGCCATGCCGGCAAACGCCGTGGCCTTTGGCTGATTGCCGCCGCCATCATGGCGCTGGCCCTGTTTGCCGGCGGCACACGCAGTATCTGGGTCGCCACCTTTGTCGCCGGCTCCCTGCTGCTTTGGATGTGGAAGCGCTGGACCGTGGTCATCGCGCCCTTGCTGATCGCCATCGCTCTGCTGGCCGCGCCGCCTTTCCTGAAACAGCGCTTCACCTCCATCTGGAAACCGCAGGGCCAGACCGATTCCAACGAGCACCGCCGCGTCTCCTGGCGCACCGGTCTGCGGATCATCCAGGCGCACCCGGTGTTCGGCATCGGCCCGGAACACGTCAAATCACATTTCAAGGAATATGTTCCGGAAGACGTGAAGCAACTGCCCGAAGGCTGGTACGGGCACCTGCATAACATCTATCTGCACTACGCGGCCGAACGTGGACTGCCCGCGCTTGCCGCTCTTCTCGGCTGGCTCGGACTGATGCTTCGCGACTTTGCCCGCGGTCTGGCGCGCGCGCCGGCCGGACCCAGTGACGCCCGGTTTATCATCGCCGGCGCGCTGGCTACGCTCATCGCCATCCTGGTCGGCGGCGTGTTTGAGCACAACCTGGGCGATAGTGAAGTGCTGGTGCTGTTCCTGGCGGTGATGAGTTGCGGATACGTTGCGTTGGAGGAGCTTGGTGTTACGGGATCGCGAGATTATTCTGGCGGGGGGAACGGGCGGGTTGGGAGCGGTGACGGCAGCGCGTCTGGCGGACGAGAAGGCGACGCTGGTGCTCAGCTACCGGGCGAACCGGGAACGGGCGCTGCCGCTTGAGTCGTTAGGCGCGCTGGTGCAGGCCGATATCACCGAAGCGGCCGACCGGCGCAGACTGCTGGACGCGGCACCGGCTCTTTACGGATTGGTAGTGTTGGCCGGAGATCCGGCACGCGTCCGCGAAGGCGGCTCGATGGAAGCAGCCACGGCTCACAGTATGGCAGTCAACTTCTCCGGCCCGATGCTGCTGGCGCGCGAAGCCGCCGAGCGGATGAAAGCGGCGCAATCGGCCGGCTCCATCGTCCTGTTCTCCACCATGCAGGCGGTGAACGTCGTCGCCGGCTCCACCGCGTATGCTTCGGCGAAAGTCGCGTTGCAACACGCGGCGTTGGTATTGGCGAAAGAGGTACGAGGGTTCGGGATCCGGGTGAATGTTGTGGCACCCGGGGTCACTGCGGCAGGGATGGCACTTGCCTCGATTGCATCGGGCAAGTATGAACATCTGATCCGCGACGGGATCGTGCCGCGTTATGGCCGGGCCACGGATGTCGCCGCCGCCGTGCGCTTCTTCCTGGAGCCCGATAACTACGTTACCGGCCAAGTGCTCAGGGTGGACGGCGGCGCCACCTTATAAATTATCTCTTTAGCAGGAAAGAAGAACTACGTCGTTGCCGACTTGGCCTGCGATGCGGCCTTGGAAGGACGGCCAGGACCTGGCTTTGTTCCCACTTTCCGCATCTCCGTCAGCCAGCTTGGCGGCCGGCCCCGGCGCTTGCCACGGCCACGTGCCAGCCGTTCCAGGCTGAGGATGGCCTCTTCAATCTGTTCCCGCTCGGCGCGTAATTCGGCGAGCATTTTGTTCACGTCCATTGCGGTCACCCCATTCGGAGGATGTCGAACCGTTCTGTTTTCAGAACACAGGGTTGGGCGCAAGCCTACACTGCCCTTTCAGCATAAACCCAGCCTGAAGGGAACACAAGCAGTTTGTTCTGATTTCGGAACAAAAGTTTTTTCAGGCGGCTTTACCGCCCACCACCCATCACTGGGGATTAGGCCGAAAGTCGTCCTCGCCAGCGGGCATAAAACGGCAATCCCAGTACAATAATACCAATTCCCATCAACGATTCTCTCGGCCGCGTCTGTACCGTCGATCCCAGCAGCGCAATCGCCACTAACACAAACAATACAGGCATTACGGGATACCCCAACGTGCGGTACGGCCGCGGCAGGTCCGGCCGCTTCCGGCGCAACACCACCACACTCGCCGTCGCCATTCCGTACAGAATCCAACTGGAAAAGATCACGTAATTAAACAGATCTTCGTACTTGCCGCTCAACACCAGCACCGCCGCCCACGCGCTCATCAGCAGAATCGAGTTCGATGGTGTGGCGTACTCCGGGTGGATCTTGGCGATTGGACGGAAGAACAGCCCATCCCGCGCCATGGCGTAGGGTACGCGCGCCCCGGTCAGGATCGAACCGTTTAACGCCGCGAAGATGGATACCATGGCCGCGATACTCACCGCCGCGGCTCCGGGCTCCCCGGCCACGCGGCGCATCATGTCCGCCGCCACCCGGTCGGCCCCACTAACTTCTTTCGCACTCAGCACATAGAAGTAGGCCACGTTGGCAAGCAGATAGATCGCGACCACCGCCAGCGTTCCCACGATCAGCGCCCGCGGCAGGTTCCGCTGCGGATCCTTGATCTCGCTGGAGACCATCGCTACGTTGTTCCACCCGTCATAGGCCCACAGCGCCGCTACCAGTGCGGCGAAGAACCCCGCCACGCCGCCAGGCGTCGCCGACGTCGAACTGCTGAGATTCGCCACATTTCCTCCCGTGGCTAGTAATCCCAGTACAATCACGCCGGCAATTAGCGTCACTTTCAGAATAGTCACCGCAATCTGCACGCCGCCGCCGAATTTAACGCCGTAGTAGTTCAGCCAGGCCAGCGCCATGATCAGCACCATGGCTACCAGTTGCCCCGACCGGACCTCCAGCGGCGCCCCTCCCGGCCCCAACGGGAGCGGAATATGCCCGATCACCTGCTCCAGGGCCGGAAAGAAGTTGGCGAGATAGAGGATGAAGGCCGAGGCGAGCGTCGCAATGGATCCGCTCTTGGCCACCCACATCTGCGTCCAGCCGTAAATGAAGGCCCACAGGGGACCATAGGCCTCGCGCAAGTACACGTATTCGCCACCGGTCTCCGGTAGCGCGCTGGCCAGTTCGGCGTACGTCAAGGCTCCGGCCAGCGTTAGCAAGCCGCCGAAAATCCAGACGGCGAATACCGTGTGCGCATCGCCCACGGCCGTTGCCATCGCTTTTGGAACCAGAAAAATCCCACTGCCGATGACAGTGCCAATCACAATAGATACCGCGGCCGAAAGGCCGAGATCGCGGCGCAAGTTTGTCACGAGTGGGAAGCGCTCCTTTGGGAGGAATCGGAGGAAAACAAGAGGGATGCCAGCAGCCCGGTGACGAAGGTCACCGAACTGCCGATCAGCACGTACCAGGTGAAGGCAATGGACGTGCCCAGTTTGACGTACAACATGATCAGCAGGCCTGCCGACATGCCGATCATCGCGCCGGTTTCGGTGGCCCGTTTGGTGAGCAGGCCCAGCAGAAATACACCTAATAGGGATCCATACACGATGGAGGCAATGCCGAGGCCGGCTTCGAGCACACTGCCCCACTGCCGCGCCAGCACACCGATTCCCATCAGCACCGCGCCCCACACGATGGTGGTTTTCCGCGCCATGCCCAGGTAGTGGTCCTCGGTGTGATTGGGCCGCAGGGGCTTATAGAAATCCATGATGGTTGTCGAGGCCAGCGCATTTAGCGCGGCGCTCAAGTTCGACATGGCCGCCGCCAGGATCGCCGCCATAATCAGCCCGGCAATGCCCACCGGCAGCCGCTCCCAGATGAACCGCGGATAGATCTGGTCGGCGATGCGCGGCATGGCCATGCCGTTGTCCTTGTAGAACACAAAGAGCATCGCGCCAATTACCAGGAACATGCTGAATTGCACAAAAATCACGATCCAACTGGCGAAAAGCGCCGCGCGGCTCTCGCCTTCGGTGCGCGCCGACAGCAGCCGCTGCACCATCAACTGCTCGGTGCCGTGGCTAGCTGTGGTCAGGAACAGGCCGCCGATCAGGCCGCCCCAGAAGCTATAGGCGCGCGTGAAGAACTCCGCCGTGGGGGAGAACCGGAAGTCGAACACCTGGAACTTGCCGGCCGCCCCGGCCACCTCCGCCACGTGGGGCCAGCCGCCCGGGATCGCCTGCAGGATCACCACCAGGCTCACCACGGCGCCGAAGACGTACAGCACCATCTGGATCACGTCGGTCCAGATTACCGCCGTCATGCCGCCTTCAAAGGTGTAGAACAGCGTCAGCAGCACGATCACCAGGATGGACAGCATGTCGCCGGTGCCCAGAATGATGGACACCACAATGCTGATAGCGAAGACCCGCACGCCTTCGGCCAGCGCCCGCAAGACCAGAAAGCTGCCGGCGGTCAGTTTGCGGATGCGGTCGCCGAACCGCCGCTTCATCAGTTCATAAGCCGTGTACATCTCGCCGCGAAAGTAGTGCGGCAGAAATAACACCGATATCAGCACCCGTGCCAGAAAGTAACCGAAGACCACCTGGAGAAAGCCGAAGTTACCGTTAAAAGCAATCGCGGGAGTACCGATGATGGTTAGAGTACTGGTTTCGGCCGAGACAATGGAGAACCCGATGGCCCACCAGGGCGCGTTTCGCCCGCCGAGAAAGTAATCTTTCAGGCTCTTCTGGGTCTCGCGAAACCGCGCGCCGAACCATGTGATCCCGATGAGATAGACAATGATGACCGCCAGATCAATCCAGCGCATGAATGTTGGCGATTCTAGCACGCCTCTGCCACTATGATGAAAGAGATGAGCGGGTTTCCACCGGATCTGCGGGCGCGCAGCCTTGAGGCACTACGTGACGCGACCGTTGATGTTCTGATCGTCGGCGGCGGCATTAACGGGGCCGGCATCGCGCGCGAACTCGGGCTCCGGCGCGAACAGGCGGGCGGCACCATGCGCGTGGCCGTTGTCGACCGTTCACAGTTTGGTTCCGGCACCAGCGGCAAGAACAGCCAGCTCATCCATGGCGGCCTCCGCTATCTCAAATATCTGCAGTTCTCGCTGGTAAAGGAATCGCTGCACGAGCGCGCGGTTTTACGACGCCTCGCGCCTCACATGGTGCAGCCGCTGGCCTTCCTCATGCCCATTTACAGCCGCGTCGAGAAGCTGAAAATCCTCATGGGCCTGAGTATGTACGACCAACTCGCCGGTGACCAGAATATTTCCAAGCACCGCGAAGTCAGTAAGCGGGAGATCGCCTCCCTGGAGCCGGACCTGGAGCAGAAAGGCTTGGCGGGCGGGGCCCTCTTTTATGATTGCCGCATCCATTCGGCCCGCTTCGTGCTGGAGAATCTCTTTGAAGCCGCTGCCAACGGCATTCTCATGGCCAACCATGTGGAAGCCGAGATCGGCGAACGGCTGAAAGACGGTAGCCATCCCGTCCGCCTCCAGGACCGGCTCTCGGGCGAAGCCATCCACTGCACGGCAAAGAAGATCGTAGACGCCCGCGGCGCCTGGAGTGATCCGCCAGGCGCCAAGCCGCGGCTGGTCCGCGGCTCGCACCTGGTGTTGCCGCGGCTTACCGCCGAAGAGCACGCCATCGCCTATTTCGAAGAAGACGGCCGCATTATTTTCTTCATTCCGTGGGGCAGCGAACGGCAGTTCACGCTGTTGGGCACCACCGACATCGAACACACCGAAGGCGCGGATCATCCGCAGATCAGCGCCCAGGAAGTGCAATACCTGCTCAACGTCGCCCGCAAGCTTTACCCGAAGGCCGAATCCTTCGAACCCGTTTCCACGTTCAGCTCCCTGCGTCCGCTGGTGGCCAGCAGTTCCGGTTCGGCCACCGCAGCCAGCCGGGAACACCACATCTTCAACACCCCTGACGGCATCCTTCGCATCCAGGGCGGCAAGTACACCACCTACCGCAGCATGGCCGAAGAAGCCACCAAGCTCCTGCTCAAGGAGATCTCCCCGTTTCTTAACTGGCACAGCAAATCGGCCCAGGAGCCGCTCGGCGGCAACTCGGAAAAAGCCCTCGCCCGCTTCGAATATGACGCTCCGGCCATGGCCCAGAAGTATGGAATCACGCGCGTCGCCATGGACCAACTGATTCATGATTTCGGCCTCGCCACCCCCGATGTCCTGGCCATGATTCCGGATGATGATTTCGGGCCTGTCACGCGCGTGGAATACGCCCGCATCAGCTACGCCATTGAACGGGAGATGGCGCTGCGTCTACACGACGTCATGTTCGTCTCCTCCTACCTGGGCTACGAACGCCGTTGGACGGAAGACTCCCTCCAGCCTTACTGTTACCTGATGGGCTCCTGGCTTGGGTGGGATTCGGCCCGGCAGGCCCGCGAAATCGCCCGCGTCCTGCGGAATGTCGAACTCCCTGTACCGGCCGAGACCTGATCCCCGCACATGGTCAACGATCTGCGCGTCACCTGGCTGGTCCTGCGCCGCGCCGTTGTTTCCGCGCTGCGCGACGGCTGCTTCGGCACCGCCAAGGCCGCCGCCTATAGCGGCCTGCTCTCGTTCATCCCCATTCTGTCCGCCCTGGCGACCCTGCTGGTGGAATTCCGCGCCGAGCAGATGGCGCGTTGGATCTCGCAGTACCTGTTCATCGCCATCCCACCCGGAACCGAAGACCTGGTGGCGATGAGCTTCCGGGCCCGCGGCGGCCGCCCCGTTCCGCTCATCGTCGGCGCCACGTTGCTTTCGCTATGGGCGGCCTCCGGCGTCATGGCTTCTCTCATGGAAGGCTTCCACGCCGCCTACCGCATCCCGCACGGGCGCAGCATGGTCCGCGGACGCCTGGTGGCCATCTGGCTGGTGCTCTCGGCCGCGGGGCCCGTCGTGATCGCCTCCGCGCTCCTGGTGGTCGGCGTCCAGATCGAGCGCTGGATTATGGAAGCCCTCGGCTGGGTCACCGCCTATGACCTGCAGTCCCGCTTTACGCTGCTGGCCGCCGCACTCCGCCACCTCACCGCCCTGCTGGCCATCTCCGCTGGCGCCGCCGGGCTCTACTACTACGGCCCGAACCGCCCGCAACAGTGGCGCTTTGTGTGGCCCGGCGCGCTGGTGGCCACCGTGCTTTGGCTGGCCGCCACGCTCGGCTTCGCCTGGTGGGTGCGCAACATTGCCCACTACAACGTGATGTACGGCTCCATCGGCGCCGTCATCGCTCTGCTGGTGTGGATGTACGTGCTTTCCGTCATCGCGCTCATCGGCTGCGAATACAACGCCGAACTGGAACGCGTCGTCCGCCGCTATAGAAACAGCTAGCCTTCGCCCCGTTCCCACCCGGAACTTTGTGCCAGAATAAGACGAGTTGTGTCCCGCAGAGGTACCCCCCTTTCCGAAGCGGTCCTTCCCCTAGAACAGCGATGGATTTCCTTTCCGGGTTAAACCCCCAACAAGCCGAAGCAGTACGCCACGTCGACGGCCCCCTGCTCCTCCTGGCCGGCGCCGGTAGTGGTAAGACGCGTGTCATCACGCACCGTATCGCCCATATGGTGGTGGAGCGCGGCATTGCGCCGTGGTCCATCCTTGCCGTTACCTTCACCAATAAGGCCGCTAAGGAGATGCGCGAACGCGTCGGCAAACTCCTCGAAGGCAAGATCCTGGTGGACCCGCCCATGGTCACCACGTTCCACTCCTTTTCGGTCCGCCTGCTGCGCCGCGACGGCGAGAAACTCGCCGAAATCCGCCCTGGCTTCACCCGCAGCTTCGCCATCTATGACGGCGACGATCAGGTCAGCCTGGTCAAAGGCATTATCAAACGCATGGGCGTCGACGATAAAACATTTGCCCCCCGCTCTGTTTTAAGCGTCATCAGCAACTGGAAGTGCGATAAGACCAGCCCTTCGGAAGCCGCCACCGGCTCGCGCGACCCCGGCTCGAAAACCATCTCGGCCATCTACGAACAGTACGAAGACGGCCTTCGCGCCGCCAATGCGTTGGACTTCGACGACCTGCTGCTCGAAGCCGTCCGCCTGCTGGAGCACGACAAGCAAACGCGCGAACACTGGAACGAGAAAGTGCGCTACCTGCTGGTGGACGAATACCAGGACACCAATCGCAACCAGTACGACATGATGCGTCTGCTGGCGGGCAAGAGCAACAACGTCTGTGTGGTCGGCGACGAAGACCAGTCCATCTATAGCTGGCGCGGCGCCGACATCCGCAACATTCTCGACTTCGAACGCGACTTCGGCAATGCCACCGTTATCCGCCTGGAACAGAACTACCGCTCCACGAAGAGCATCCTGGAAGCTGCCGGCGCGGTGGTCGCCAACAACAAGGCGCGCAAGGGCAAGAAGCTGTGGACCGCCGGCGCCACCGGCGACCACGTCAGCCTGTACGAAGCCATCGACGGCGATAACGAAGCCATGTTCATCGCCGACATGATCGAGAAGGAGCTGCGGGATCATCCGAAGGACCGCGTCGCGGTTCTGTATCGCACCAACTCGCAGTCGCGCCTGATCGAAGAAGCGCTCCGCCGTTACCGCCGCAAGTACGCCATCGTCGGCGGCTTCAGCTTCTTCCAGCGCGCCGAAATCAAGGATCTGCTGGCGTATCTGCGCGTGCTGCTGACCCCCACCGACAACATCGCCGTCAATCGCGTCATTAACGTGCCGGCTCGCGGCATCGGCCGCACCACCATGGATGTCGTCGAAAACCTCGCGCAGACCCACAAAATCAGCCTTTGGGAAGCCATCGAGAAACTCGTGGATATGCCTGAGGAGTTGGGCGCTCGTGCCATTGCCGCGCTCAAAGCCTTCCGCGACATGATTCTCGAACTGCGCGACCTCATCGCCAACAAGCAACCGCTGCAGGTGCTGGAAGCAGTGGTCGATCGCACCGGCTATCAGCGCATGCTGGATGCCGAAAAGGGCGAAGAGGGCGAATCGCGCAGAGGCAACGTGCAGGAATTGCTCACTGCCGCCGGCGAAGCCAGTGAGCGCGGCGAAACGCTGGCCGACTTCCTGGATCACGCCGCCCTGGTCAGCGACGCCGATGAGGCCGACGACGCAGCCCAAGTCTCGCTCTTGACTATCCACAATGCCAAAGGCCTGGAGTTCCCCATCGTCTTCCTGGCCGGCATGGAAGAAGGCCTGTTCCCGCACAAGCGTTCCATCGACTCGGAAGACAGCATCGAAGAGGAGCGGCGGCTGTGCTACGTCGGCATGACGCGCGCCATGCGCAAGCTCTTCATCACTCATGCCCGTTCCCGGCGGCGTTACGGTGGCGGGCCGCCGGAGCCCAGCATCGCCTCGCGCTTCCTGCGTGAGATCCCGCCTTCGACGGTCAAGAAGCTCAACAACCCCGCCGGCAGCGCCCGCGAGGTGGAGTTGTTCAGCGAACAGTACGAAGTCCGCAACTCGGTCCGCAAGAATCTCTACACCGGCAAGACCTACAACTCGGTGGAAAACATCGCGCAGTTCTTCAAGGACCGTGGGATGCAGGCTCCGCCGCCCCCCCGCAGCGCTGCCGCTGCCCCGTCCTCAGCCTCGGGCGGCTATCGCCCCAACCCGACAGGCTCCGGTCAGCCGCCATCACGGCCCGCCGTCACACCGCAGTCCTACCCGCGCCCGCAAAGCGGAACGCCGGTGGCCAAGCCCACAGTCCCAGGCGCGAAACCCGCTGTTCCAGGGTCGAAACCCGCGGCAGCCAAAGGCAAGCTCGCCCCAGGCAGCATCATCAATCACCCCACGTTGGGCCGGGGAACCATCGTCAAGAAAGAGGGCGAAGGAGCCGACGCCAAGCTTACCGTGCAGTTCCCCGGCGTCGGGTTGAAGAAGCTGGTGGCCAAGTTCGCGGGCCTGTCCGACGACTGACGGCATGGCACCCGAAGCGCGGTGCCCTCGGAAAGACGTATAATCCATAGAGAACATTTGGCCCTCCTCCCTCGCGCTGGAGCCATCCCGGCCGGCGCTTGACACCGAAGAGTCCGGCTACCACGTTCACAGATTCTGAAGCTTACGAGTTATCACTTACGATGAATACGAAACACATCACTGACCCCGCCGAACGCAAGGAAGCCAAGCGCGCCGCGCGCAAAAAAGCCACTCCCAAGGCCAAGCGCGCCCAGGGCGTCGCCCGCGGCTCCGCGAAGAAAAAAGTCCAACACATGAGCAAGGGCCAGCGGAAGCGGTAAGCGTCGTTGCGGACCCGCAGCGGTCCATCTGCAACGGACTATACTGACCTGATGGCCGACCTGCTACGCACCAAAAGCATCGACGCGCTCATTGCCGCCAGCGAAGAACCTGGACGGAAACTGCGCCGTACGCTTGGCCCCTGGAGCCTCATGGCTTTGGGTATTGGTGCGGTCATCGGCTCCGGCATCTTCATCCTCACGGGCACGGCAGCGGCGGGCGAAACGCTCAGTTTCCCCTCCGTCCTGCACGCGCCCGTGTTGGATTTGCTGCTGAACGGCTTCAACGCCTCGGTGGGACGTCCGGGTGCCGGGCCTGGTATTGCGCTCTCTTTCCTTCTGGTGGCCCTGGTCTGCGGACTGGCGGGGCTCTGCTATGCGGAACTGGCGTCGATGATCCCGGTGGCCGGCAGCGCCTATACCTACACTTACGCGACAATGGGCGAGATCTATGCCTGGATCATCGGCTGGGATCTCATCCTGGAATATGCCGTCTCCAATATGGCCGTGGCCGTCGGCTTTTCTGCCTATTTCAACGACATTCTCGACGGCATCTTCGGCGTCCATCTACCCAAAGAACTATCGGAACCCATGATCGCCGGGGGCCAGTTCACGGGCGCCTGGTTCAACCTGCCCGCCTTCCTGATCCTTATGGCCCTCACCATGCTCCTGGTCCGGGGCGTCAAGGAAGGCGCCACTGCCAATAGCGTCATGGTGGTGATCAAGGTAGCGGTCATCCTGCTGTTCGTGGCCGCCGGCTCCGGCCACGTCAACCCCGACAACTGGAATCCCTTCTTCCCCAACGGCTTCACGGGCGTGCTCACCGGCGGCGCGATCGTCTTCTTCACCTACATCGGCTTTGACTCGGTCTCCACCGCAGCCGAGGAGTGCAAGAACCCGCAGCGTGACCTGCCCATCGGCATCATCGCCTCGCTGCTGGTCTGCGCAGCCCTTTACGTTGCCGTCTCGCTCACCCTTACCGGCATGCAGAACTGGAAGACGCTGAACAACGCCGCCCCCGTGGCCACGGCCCTCAAAGCCCTCGGCATGGATTCAGTCCGCCGCATCGTTTCAGTCGGCGCCGTGGTCGGCATGCTCTCTTCCCTGCTCGTCTTCCAATATGGGCAGGCCCGTGTCTGGTTCGCCATGTCGCGTGACGGCCTGCTGCCCCGCCTCTTCTCCCACGTACACCCCAAATTCCATACCCCTGACGTCAGCACCTGGATCGCCGGCCTCGTCGTCGGGATCCCAGCCGGCGTCTGGGACATCGGCACCTTCGCCGACCTGAGCAACAGCGGCACCCTG
>JAEUQF010000305.1 GCA_016789745.1 Bryobacterales bacterium | reverse complement strand
CGGATGCTGCTTGTACTTTTCGAGATACTTTTCGATGCGCGCGAGCGCGTCATCGGTGGTTTTGGCGTCGGGCACGGGGAAGCCGATGACGGTTTGTCCAAGGACGCCTCTCATGCCGGCCTCAATGGTAGCTTCGGCTATGACGTCCTCAAAGTAGTACATATCGGTGTAAGTGGTGGTACCGCCCTGCAGCATTTCCAGGCAGGCCAGGCGCGCGCCCCATCGCACAAACTCGGCATCGACGTTTTTACCTTCGGCCGGGAAGATGTATTTCTCCAGCCATTCCTGGAGGCGGAGGTCGTCGGCGATGCCGCGGAACAGCACCATGGGGGCATGGGTATGGGTGTCGATGAGGCCGGGGGCGAGGATTGCCTCGCCCTTGTCCAGGCGCGTTTTGGCTTTGTAGGCGCGGTCGATTTCAGCACGCGGGCCGACGGCGGCGATGCGTTCGCCCTTGACGGCGATGGCGCCGTTGGGAATGACGCGCCGCGCGGCATCCACGGTAACGACGTAACGCGCCGACCAGATCTGGTCCACGGCTTCGGCGCCAAACAGGACGGGCAGCGCCAGCAGCAGCGCGAGCAGGCTATTCGCCACCATCATCGTCAAAGTCTCCCATGCGGTTTTCGAACTTAGTGAGGTGATGCAGGAAGACTAACTGCACTTTGCCGGTAGGACCGCTGCGCTGCTTGGCGATGATGAGTTCGGCCAGGCCCTTGAGGTCGGTGCGGTCGGGCTTATAGACTTCCTCGCGGAAAATGAAATTAACGACGTCGGCGTCCTGCTCAATGGAGCCGGATTCGCGCAGGTCGCTCAGTTGCGGGCGATGGTCGCCCTGACGGGTTTCGGTGGCGCGGCTTAACTGGCTGAGGGCGATGATGGGGCAGGACAGTTCCTTGGAGAGCAGTTTGAGGCCGCGGCTGAGGGCGCTGACTTCCTGGACGCGGTTTTCGTAGCGGCCTTTGGCGCTCATCAGTTGGAGGTAGTCGATGATGACAAGGCCAAGGCCCTGTTCGGCCTTAAGGCGCCGGAGTTTGGCGTGGATGTCCATGAGGTTGGTGCCGGCGGTGTCATCGATATAGAGGGGGCATTCCACCAGATCGGCCGCGGCCATCTGCAATTGACGCCGCTCGTCGGCATTCAGGAAGCCGGCGCGGAACTTCTGGCTGTCGACGCGGGCGGCGGCGCACAGCAGGCGCGTGAGCAGCGACTCCTTCGACATTTCGAGCGAGAAGACGGCAGTGGTCTGGCGGAGTTTGGCGGCGACGTGATAGGCCACGTTGAGGACGAGGGCGGTCTTGCCCATGGCGGGGCGGGCGGCGATGATGATGAGTTCGCCGGGGCGCATGCCACCGGTCTTTTCGTCGTACTTGAGGAAGCCGGTGCTGACGCCCTGGATGCGTTTGCTGGGGTCGAGGAAGGAGCTGAGGCCGCCTTCGTAGCCTTCAATGATCTCGCCGGGGGTGGCAAGGCCGGCACCGCCCTTGGCTTCGCCGAGTTTGAGGAGTTCGTCGCCGGCGGCGGCCAGGATGCTGTCGGCCTCCTCGTCACCGGCAATGCAGCGGTCGATGGTGCGCTGCGAAGTGAGGATGATGCGCCGCAGCAGGGCCTTGTTCTTGACGATGCGGACGTAGCTGTCGAGGTTGGCGATGGCGGGCAGGCCGTCATCGAGCGAGACCAGGTAGCCGAGGCCGTCGACGGACTCGAGTTGCCCGTGGCGCATGAGTTCATTGGCCAGCGTGACGCGGTCAATGCGCTCATTGCGGTCCTTTAACTCCATCATCCGCTGGTAGATGCGGCGGTGTTTTTCGAGGCTGAAATCTTCGGCATCGAGCGTACCGGCCACTTGCAGGAACATCTGATCGTCGATGAGGATCGACCCGAGAACGAAGCGCTCGGCATCGACGTTGGCCGGCAAGCCTTTTTCGAAGATGGCATCGGGCTGTGGCATGGAAAGAGAGACCGCTCCGCGTCATTCTACGATAGCGAAGCTGTGGATTCCGCGGTGAATTTCCCACTGACTTTTCCACAGCTGCAAAACAGAGGGTAACAGATTCGGAATCAGGCAGATACAGGCTGGCGCCCACATCGTTTTCCTCACGCTTTCCACAGCCTCAACCGGCACTGGTACGATTTTCCGGCTGTTTGGCCGCAATCTCCTCGATGGCCTCCACCAAACGGGCGACGTCGAGGGGCTTGGGAAGGTATCCATCGGCACCGGCGGCGAGGCACCGCTCGCGGTCTCCGGCCATGGCGCTGGCGGTCAGCATGAGGACAGGGAGGTGCCCGCCGGTGGTGCGCTCGCGTTCGCGAATCTGACGCGTGGCTTCCACCCCATCGAGGCCGGGCATTTGGACGTCCATCAGAACGAGGTCGAAGTGCCGCTGGGCGGTGAGTGCGAGGGCCTGGTCCCCCGCCGAGGCGATCTCGCTGTCGTGGCCGAGTTTTTCGAGAATGCGCACCAGCAGGCGCTGGTTGATGGTATTATCCTCGGCCACCAGGACGCGCAGGCGCCGCGTGCCGCCATGCTGTACGGCGTGGGCCAGACTATTGAGTTGTCGGGACTCTTCCAGTTCCTCGCGTTCGCCGGGCGAGGCCGCCAGGCCGAACCGTGCTGTAAAGCAGAATACGCTGCCGCGGCCGGGGTGGCTTTGCGCCCAGATGCGGCCGCCCATGAGGCTGACCAGGCGTGAGCAGATGGCGAGGCCGAGGCCGGTGCCGCCGTGCTTCCGCGTGGTGGAGCCATCCACCTGCCGGAAGGCTTGGAAAATGACGTCGAGTTTATCGGCGGGGATGCCATCGCCGGTGTCGGTTACGGCAAAGCGCAGCATCACCATTCCCGGGGCGGTGGCTTCGTCCAACTCCGCCCGCAGTTCCACTCTGCCGTGCTCGGTGAATTTGACCGCATTGCTCAGCAGGTTGAGCAGCACCTGCCGCAGGCGTAGCGCGTCGCCCCGAACGTACTCCGGCAGATTGGCTGCGGACAACAGGATCAACTCCAACCCTTTGGCCTGTGCCTGCGCGCGCACCGTCTGCAGGGCACCGCCCAGACACGCGCGTATGGCGAAGGGCTCGCGCTCTAACTCCATACGTTCGGCTTCCATTTTAGAGAAGTCCAGGATGTCGTTGAGCAGGGCGAGGAGCGATTCGCCGCTGCTGCGCACGGCCTCCAGGTAGTCTCGTTGGTCACCCGTGAGCGGCGTATCAAGGGCCAGAGTCGTCATGCCCAGGATGCCGTTCATGGGCGTGCGGATCTCGTGCGAGACGTTGGCGAGGAACTCCCCCTTCAGGCGGCTGCTTTCACGAGCCTGCGCCAGCAGCTTTTCGATTTCCTGCTTGTGGTGCTCGACGGCGCGCTTTTCGGCTTCGGTGCGGTTTTTCGCCTCCTCGAGTTCGGCGGTTCGCTGGCGTACGGCTTCTTCGAGTTCCTGATGCCGGTGCCTGACCATGGTGGCGCGCTGGTGCACCAGCAGGACGGCCAAAGCCAGGACGAGGCTGATCAGCAGCCCTGCAAACCACGCCGAGCGCCACCAGGGCGTCTGGATCTCGAATTCGAATACGGCCGGCTGGTCACGGTAGACGCCGTCGGTACCGGCCTGCACCTCAAACCGGTAGCGGCCCGGATCGAGATTGGGAAACATGGCGCTGCGTTCGCCGGTCTCAATCCAGTTGTCGGTCAGGCCGGGCAGACGGTAGCGGAAGCGCACGTCGTGAGCGCGGGCGTAGGTGCGGGCGGTGAAGGCTACTTCGAGCGACCGCCGCTGGTAGTCGATGACGAAGGGCCCGAGGCCCGGTTCGGCACGATCACCGAACTGGACACTGGAAATCGCCGGTTGCGGCGGCTGGGTATCGAAGAAATCCGCGGCCGGCCTATAGCGCGACAACCCGCGATTAGTACCCACCCAGATGTTGCCTTGGGCGTCCTCGACCAGCGCGTTGCGCACGACGTCGTGCCAGATGAGGCCGTCGCGGCTGCCGATGTGGCGCCAGCGCTGCCCGTTGTATACGTCGATGCCGTTGTCGGTAGCCACCCACAGCCAGCCCCGGCGGTCCACCAGCAGCCCGCAGATGTCATTGGAGCGCAGCGGCCCGTGGCGGTCAAAATGGGTGGCCTGCACCTGCGCACGGGCTTCGTCCCAGCGCAGCCGGGTCACGCCCATCACGCCGGCATAGCCGACCCAAAGGGCGTCATCGGGCCCAAGCGTGGCGAAGACCAGATCTTCGGCCAACAATCCGTCCGCGCGGCCGATGCGTCGGGTCCCGCTCCCGCCGACATCGACGCGCCACAGACCGCGCGGACCCGCCAGCCAGTGGACGCCATTCTTGTCGGCTGCCAGCGCGTAGATGGCTTCGCGCCCGACCTCGCCGGCAAAGGTTGGCACAAAACGCGCCTGCGGTCCGGCTTTAGCCTGGACGAACACACCGTCGCGGGACGTTACCCACAATCGCCCGTCCGGGTACAACCCGGCATGCAGCAGCATGCGGCTGGTGAGGCCCGATTCCGGCCGCACCTCCTGGTAGGCCAGCGTTTGGGGGTCCAGCCGGTATAGCCCGGCGCGCGGAGTGATGACCCACAGGCTATTAGCGGTAAGAACCAGCGACCGCACCTCCGCGGCCGGACCGACGGAAGGACCGAAGGGCTCCCATCTCTCCGAGCCGGGCAGTTTGCGGGCCACCCCCATCCGCGTTCCGGCCCACAGGACACCGTCGGGTCCGGAGGTAATGGCTGTAATCTCGCTGCTGGGCAGTCCGTGGCCCCTGGTCCAGGAATCCCACCGTCCCTGTCCGCGCAGCCTGGCGATGCCGGCATCGGCAAAGCCGATCCACAGCGAACCTTCGTGATCATGCAGTACCGTCCGCACCCGCCCGGCCGGCAGCCCGTGCTCTTCGGCCAGCCGCGTCCAACGGCCGGTCTCCTGCTGCAGCCATAGGCCATCCTCGGTAGTCACCAGCAAGCGCCCTTCCGGCCCGGTGGAAACGATGCCCACCCCGCGAAATTGCCGGTCGCCATAGACGGTAAAGCCGCCGCCGTTCCAGGTGAAGAGCCGCTCCCCGGCTCTTGCCCACAGCCGCCCGGCCTTGTCGCGTACGAAAGATTCGAAAGGGCCGGACCCGGCGCCCTGGGCCGCCCCGAAGCGGGTCAACTGCTCCGCGTTCCAGCGGCAAATCTCCTGTCCGCAGCCGAACCATACGCCTGATTCGCCATCCACCCGGACAGACCGTACCGGCGTCCCGCGGACCAGCCAGCGCACACGCCCATCCGTATCCTCCGCCGCCAGTCCGTCGCTGGTGGCCCAATAAAGGTTGCCGCCCGGCGCCGAATCCATCACTTCCCGCGCACCTTCGGCCGGAGCCGGCAGATCCAGGCGCCGGAAACCTGCCCCATCCCGCAGCGCAAAGCCGTTCGCCGTCGCCACCACCAGGCGGCCCTTCGGATCGATGTGGATGTCGTAGATGTGGCTGTGCGGCAGCCCGTGTGCGGTGTCGAATCGGGAAAACGCGTGCCCGTCGTAGCGGAACAGGCCTTCCCGGGTGCCGATCCACAGCGCCAGGTCGCGGTCCTGCGCGAGTGCGCGAATTACCGAGTGGCTGAGCCCCTGTTCCTGTCCGAAGTATTCGAATGTCGAGAGGCCACCGGCCAGCGGGGCCACCCCTACGCATAACAGCCAGACGGCCCCCACCACCGCGGCGCTTGTGCGCATCGCCATTCCCTGTCACTATCGGCAGTTCGGGTCGCAAACTTGACCCTGAAACGCCGGTAGGGATTACGATAACACGTCCACCGGAGATACTGACTCCTCTACGGCCCGCTCAGGGAAACCCCTGATTCCGATAATCCCCCCAAAGCGGTACTCTCGACATGAGAGAACTACTCCCCGCATCCCTAGTCCTCTCCAATGGAGTTTCCGATGGAACTGTTGCCCGCCGTCCGCAATTCGTTTTCCTATGCCGCGGTGGCCCGCGCGGCATCGCATTTAGGAGAGGCTGAAGGTCCGGTTCGCCGCGGCCTGGACCAGGCGATTCCTTCCGTACTGGCGGCGATCCTACAGCGAATCAGCGATCCGGCGGGGTCGGAGTTGTTCGTGAAGGCACTGGCGGATTCGCATCACCACGGCCACCTGCTGAGCGATCTACCGGCGATTCTGAGCAGCCGGCACTCAGCCTCGGCGATGTTCGCGCTGGGCGAACGCTCCACCCGCGCACTGTTCGGCGATGTTGCCCAACCGGTGGCCAACGCCATTGCCGAGGAATGCAGCCTGCAACGGGAATCGGCGTGGGATCTGCTGCGGCTGACTGCATTGGTGACACTGGAACAGATCGGCCAACAGGCCCGGCGCGAGCAACTGACACAGCCGCAACTGCTGGAAGCGCTGAACAAACAGCGCGGGGTGGCTGCCCGCGCCCTTCCACCGGAAGTGGCCAAGCACATCACACTTTACGAGAATCCGGAAGCAGTGGAGGCACAGCCGGCGCCGGCCGCTGAACGGCGAACCCGGCGCTTGTTGCCGTTCAAGTTGTTCGCCTGAAGCGCAACGAAACAGCGCCTGCCGGCGTGCCGCGGCCGCCAAGGAGTATGCAGCCCGTCGGACTTGGGCCTTCACCGGAGCGGTTGTGATTGCTCTCGCTATCGAAGCGGGTTCTGCGCGCTCATGGGACCCGAAACTGCGGACGGGTTACGGCAACCGCTTCCTTGCGGGCGCGGCTCCGTTGCGGAACCGGCGATTTACAGGCCCAGCGCGGGTGTTTCTGGAGAGTATATCCTAGACCCGGTTAATCAACCCCGCCACGTACCCCCCGCCGAAGCCGTTATCAATATTGACGACTGTCACGTTGCTGGCGCAGCTGTTCAGCATCCCGAGCAACGCCGCCAGCCCATGGAAACTAGCGCCGTAGCCGATTGAGGTCGGCACGGCCACCACCGGACACGGCACCAGTCCGCCGACCGCGCTCGGAAGGGCGCCTTCCATACCCGCCACGACGACGCACACCTTGGCATCCACGAACTTGTCGCGGTTATTGAAGAGGCGATGGATGCCCGCCACCCCGATGTCGGCAATCGACACGATCTCGTTGCCCATCACTTCGGCGGTCACCTGCGCCTCCTCGGCCACCGGAATGTCGCTGGTGCCCGCGCACAGAATCGCGATCTTGCCTTTGCCGTGGATGCTGCGGTCCTTCCAGATGCGGAACGCGCCGGAGAGAGGGAAATACTCGCCTTCGGGGAAGCGCGCCTGGAGCAACTCGGCCGCTCGCGCCTCGGTCCGGGTGATCAGCACGTTGCCGCCGCGCTCGTTCAGCCGGTCGGCGATCGCCAGCACATGCTCCGGCGCCTTGCCCTTGCCGAACACCACCTCCGGCACCCCGACCCGGATCGCCCGGTGATGGTCCACCTTCGCAAAGCCCAGGTCTTCAAACGGCATATGCCGCAGCCGGGCGAGGGCCGCATCCACATCGACGGCGCCATGGCGCACCTGCTCCAACAGTTCACGGAGATGGTTTTGGTCCATAAATTAACTCAGATACGAATCGTCAAAGGCAGGACTCAGAATTCGATCTTCTGCCCCACCGCCAGCCCGTACTTGGCCGCCAGCCCGCCGGCGAGTTCCAGCACGAAGCGGGAATCTTCCTTGCCGCCGTATTGGGGGCACTTGATGGGATCCTGTTCGCGGCAGGGCGGCGTGTTCAGCGACATTTCCACTACAATGCGGTCCTTGTCCATCCAGATGATATCCAGCGGCACCTTCACATTGTGCATCCAATAGCTGTACGTGCCCGGACGCCGATGAATGAACAGCAAGCCCCGATTTTCCGCCAGCCCCGGACGGAACATCATGCCGCGCATCACTTCCTCGGGGCGGATGAGGATCTCGGCACGGATCTGCTGGCCGTTGGGCAGCGTGAGAGTACGCAGGCGCAGGTCGTCGTTCGGATCGGGTTTTGCCTGGCAGCCGGTCAACAGCAGCGCGGCCAGGAACATGAGAACACGCAAGAGCATGAAATAAGATGGTAACAGCCTCCCTACCCCCATCTGCCATGCCCGGATTCGCCACACGCCTGCGCCTGACGCTCGACATGATCAAGTTCGAGCATTCCGTCTTTGCCCTGCCCTTCGCGCTCACCGGCGCGCTGTTGGCCTGGCGCGATGACAACTTCAATTCGGCCGGCTGGGGCTGGAAGCTGCTGTGGATCGTTGTGGCGATGGTGGGCGCGCGCTCGGCGGCGATGGCATTCAACCGCCTGCTGGACGCCGAAATCGACGCCCGCAACCCGCGTACGGCCACGCGCCACATCCCGGCCGGGCTGCTGTCGCGGCGCTTTGCCTGGGGCTTCACGATCGCGGCGTCGCTGATCTTTGTCGCCGCCGCGGCCGCGCTGAATCCGCTCTGCCTAATGCTATCGCCGGTGGCGCTCGGCGTTGTGTTTTTCTATTCGTTCACCAAGCGCTTCACTCCACTGGCCCACCTGGTGCTTGGCTTTGCGCTCGGCATCGCCCCGGCAGCCGCGTGGATCGCGATCCGCGGCTCGCTGGAACCGGCTATCCTCTGGCTAACCGCCGCCGTCACCCTGTGGACCGCCGGCTTCGACATCATCTACTCCTGCCAGGACTTCGAGTTCGACCGAAACGAAGGGCTGCATTCCATCCCCGGGCGTATTGGGATTGGGCCGGCGCTGTGGGTTTCGCGGGTGCTGCACGTGGGTATGATTGTCTGCCTGCTGCAGTTGGTGGCGCGCTTCCACCTGGGCCCGCCCAGCCTGGCGGGTGTCGCGGTCGTAGCCGCCCTGCTGTTCTACGAACACGGCCTGGTCAAGGCGCATGATCTATCTAAGGTCAATGCGGCTTTCTTCACCGTGAATGGCTGGGTCAGCATGCTATTCTTGGTCTTTTGGGCCGCCGATATCCTGTTCTTCCAACGAATGTCGTAAGCCACATCCATGCCTCTACCACCGCAATTTGAAGATTCCCGTCTGCTGCCGATTCGCGACCAGGTCCTGAACGGCCAGCGCCTGTCGTTTGAAGAGGGCCTCACGCTGTATAAAACGCCCGACCTGCTGGGCGTCGGCTGGCTGGCCAACCAGGTGCGCGAGCGCCTGCATGGCGACAGCACGTTCTTCAACGTCAACCGCCACATTAACCCGACCGATGTCTGCGTGGCCAGTTGCCGCCTGTGCGCCTTCGGCAAACAAAAGCGCGACCCCAAGTCTTACACTATGACGCTGGAACAGGTCTGGGAGACCGCCGGGCGCGGCTGGAGCGAAGCCATCACCGAATTCCACATTGTCGGCGGGCTGCATCCGGAGTTGACCATCGAGTGGTATGAGCAGATGCTACGCGGCCTGAAGCAGCGCTTCCCGCAGGTGCATCTGAAGGCCTTCACGATGGTGGAGATCTCCTACTTCGCCCAGCGCCAGAAACTGCCCGTGCGCACGGTGCTGGAACGGCTGCACGCGGCGGGCATGGACTCGCTGCCTGGCGGCGGCGCCGAAATCTTCAACGAACGCGTGCGGCGCATCATCTGCGACCACAAGATCGACGGCTCTGAGTGGCTGAACATCGCCCGTGCGGCGCACCAAGCGGGCCTGAAGTCGAACTGTACCATGCTCTACGGGCATATCGAGACGGCCGAAGACCGCGTCGACCACCTGGTGAAACTGCGCGCCCTGCAGGATGAGACCGGCGGCTTTGTGACGTATATCCCGCTCGCCTTCCATCCCGATAACACCGCTCTGGAGCACCTGCCCAAGACCACCGGTTTTAACGATATCCGCAACATCGCCGTGGCCCGGCTGATGCTGGACAATATCCCGCACATCAAGGCCTACTGGGTGATGATGACGCCGAAGATCGCGCAGATCGCGCAGCGCTTCGGCGCCGACGACATCGACGGCACCGTGGTTGAAGAGAAGATCTATCACGACGCCGGCGCCACCACCAGCCAGGTGATGCGGCGTCATGAACTGCTCCGCCTGATCGAAGAGGCCGGCCGCAAGCCCATCGAACGCGATACGCTCTACCGGCCCGTGGAACGCACCGAAACCACGTTCACCGTGCTGGTATGAGTACGGATCCGCGTTACCCTATCGGCCCGTTCGAACCGCCGCCGGCCTATACGCGCGAGTTTCGTGTCGCTTGCATGGCGGAAATCGCCTCGCTGGCGCCCGCCCTGCGCGCCGCGGTCCACGGCCTTAGCGAACACCAACTCGATACGCCCTTTCGCGACGGCGCCTGGACGGTGCGCCAACTCGTTCACCATATCGCCGATAGCCACCTGCACGCCTACCTGCGCACCAAGTTTGCGGCGGCCGAAGATACGCCCACCGTCAAGCCGTATGACGAGAACGTCTGGGTGCGATTCGCCGATGCCGAAGAGGCCTCTGTCGATCTCTCCATCGGCCTGCTGGAAAACCTACACGCGCGTTGGTCCTACTTCTGGCGCTGCCTGCCCGATGAGGCCTTCGCGCGCACGCTGCTGCATCCTGAAAATGGTCCCATGACGCTGGACCTGTGCCTGGCATCCTACACCTGGCACGGCAAACATCACACCGCGCAGATCGCCGCCCTCCGCCAGCGCATGGGCTGGTAGGGGCTTTGCACTAAGCTTCGGAGTACCACATGGAACAACTGCAATATCCCATCGGACGCTTTGCCCGCCCCGAAACCCTCACCGGCGAGACCCGTACCGCCGCCATCCAGGATTTGATTGAACTGCCGGCACGCATCCGCCAGGCTGTCGATGGCCTGAGCGAAGAGCAGTGCAACACCCCGTACCGCGAAGGCGGCTGGACCATCCGCCAAGTCATCCATCATTTGGCCGACAGCCACCTGGCCGCGTTCGTCCGCACCAAAACCGCCTACACCGAAGACAATCCCGCCGTAAGCCCGCTGCCATGGGATGCCTGGGCCGCCCTGGCCGACTACAAGGCCCCGCTCTGCACCTCACTGTCGTTGATTGAAAACGTGCATACCCGCTGGGTGCTGTTTTGGAGCAGCCTGGACGAAAAGGGCCTGGCCAAGACCATGAATCACTCCAAGAACGGCCCGCAGTCGCTGGATCACTACCTGCACCTGTACGCCTGGCACGGAAAACACCACACTGCGCACGTTACCAGCCTGCGCCAGCGCAACGGCTGGTAACGATACAATCGGCGTAGGGTCCGCTTTATGCCCATCAGCGCTGTCGAACCGCTCTACGAGAATGTCCCGATCGAGTTTCGCCGTGCGCGTTGGACTCGTGATCATTACCGCCAGTTGGTCACGGCCGGCGTTGACCCAAAGCAATTCGAGTTGCTGGAAGGAGAGTTGGTTGACCGCATGGGGAAGAAGCGCCCTCACGTCAACGCCCTGCTGGAACTCCACTCTTGGCTGACCCAGGTCTTCGGCAAGCTGTTCGTCAACACAGAAGCCCCCATCGACGTTGCACCCGGCGACAACGCCGTAAATGAGCCCGAGCCGGATCTAATCGTCCTCACACGGCCCAGTTGGGAGTACTCCTCGAATCCGCCCCCCAACGAACTGCGACCGGTGATTGAGATTTCGGACTCCTCTCTCGGGCTTGACCTCAAAAGAAAGTCCAACCTCTACGCCCGCGCCAGTATCGCCGAGTATTGGGTGGTCGATATCCCCAACCACCGCATCATCGTCCACCGCCAACCCGCGGAGGGCCGATACCAGTCCGTAATCGCCTACCTCGAACATGAATCCGTAACCCCGCATGCCGCACCCGAGGCGCTCTTCGAAGTGCGGCGTGCTTTCCTACCCCAAACTCCCGAAGCCTGAGGCGCTATCGGCGGTAGCGGTACAATCGGCGTAGGGTCCGCCCATGCCCATCAGCGCTGTCGAACCGCTTTACGAGAACTTCCCAACGGAGTTTCGCCGCAAACTCTGGACCCGCCGCGAGTGTGCCGCCATGGAGGACGCAGGCTTCCTCGAACCCGGCCGCTACGAGTTGATCGGGGGAGAGTTGCTGGAGCGTACGGGAAAGAAGCGGCCGCACGTAATCACACTGAGCAAATGCAATACTGGCTGGCACGCGTCTTCGGCGAGGACTACGTACAGCCTGAGACACCGATCGACGTGGCCGCCCAAGATAACCCGATCAACGAGCCTGAGCCCGATATTGTCGTCCTTCGCAGGCCGATGACCGAATACACGGAAGGCAACGTGCCATCCATGGAGTTGCAGTTAGTCGTCGAAGTAGCCGACACTACACTCCTCACGGACCTGCGAACCAAGGCAGCTATCTACGCCCGCGCAGGGATCGCCGAATATTGGGTGGTGGACATACCAAACCGCCGCATTGTTGTACATCGCCAACCATCCGGTAGCCGCTACCAGTCCGTCATCGCCTATCTCGAACATGAATCCGTAGCGCCCGAAGCCGCACCCGAAGCCCTTTTCGAAGTGCGGCACGCCTTCCTACCCCAATCTCCCGAAGCCTAGTGGCCGTGCGAAGCCGCCGCCGGCGCCTGGATCACCGGAGGCTTCACGCCCGCCGGAATCTGCACCAGCATATTTTCCTTACGCATGACCAGCGTCGCCGTACTATAGCTCGCGTTCTCGAAACTATGGCCGTGCGTGATCGCATCAGTCGGACACGCCTCCACGCAATACCCGCAGAAGATGCACCGCGTATAGTCGATGTTATACACCTCGGCATACCGCTCACCGCCGGAGATCCGCACCTGGTCGGTATTCTCCGCCGCCTCGATGTAGATGCAATCGGAAGGGCAAGCCGCCGCGCACAGGAAGCAGGCCACGCACTTCTCCATCCCATTCTCATCGCGCTGCAATTCATGCCCGCC